>JBQCEF010000572.1:0-6657 GCA_051960495.1 Nocardioides sp.
AGACGACCTGGTGGGTGACCCGCACGCTGCCGAAGCTGATCCGGGCCGGTCCCCAGGAGGCGTGCTCGCGCTCGGAGAGGATCGCGATGTCGGTGACCTCGCGGGCCGAGGTGGAGTAGTCCGGGTCGGCGGCCGCCACGACGGCGACGTGCTCGTCGAGGTCGAGAGCGCGCACGAGGTAGGTCTCGCCCTGGTGCAGGTAGACCGCGCCCTCGTGCACGGTGCCGTGGGCCGAGGCCTGGTCCACCGTGCCGAGCATGCGCCCGGTCTCCTCCTCGACGAGCCGCACCGGCGCGCCGCCGGTGGAGCGGATGTCGGCGAGGTCGCTGGCCCGCCTGCGGTCGGTCCAGAACCAGCCCTGGGGCCGGCGGCGGAGCAGGCCGGCCTCGGTGAGCGCGTCGACCCCGGCGCGCGCCCCGGGCCCGAACAGGTCGAGCTCGTCGTCGGTGAGCGGCAGCTCCTCGGCGGCCGCGCACAGGTGCGGCCCGAGCACGTAGGGGTTCTCGGGATCGAACACGTTGGCCTCGACCGGGGCGCCGAGCAGGGCCTCGGGGTGGGTGACCAGGTAGGTGTCGAGCGGGTCGTCGCGCGCCACGAACACGCCGAGCGCGTCCTGCCCGCCCCGGCCGGCCCGGCCGATCTGCTGCCACAGCGCGGCCCTCGTGCCCGGGAAGCCGGCCATCAGCACCGCGTCGAGGCCGGCCACGTCGATGCCCAGCTCGAGCGCGTTGGTCGCCGCGATCCCGAGCAGTTCGCCGGAGCGCAGTGCGTGCTCGAGGGCGCGCCGGTCCTCGGGCAGGTAGCCGCCGCGGTAGGCCGCGACCCGGTCGGCGAGCCCCGGGGCGACCTCGTCGAGCAGCCGCCGGGTGCTCAGCGCGACGGTCTCGGCGCCGCGGCGGGACCGGATGAACGCGAGGGTGCGGACGTCCTCGAGGACGAGGTCGGTGAGCAGGTCGGCCACCTCGGCCCCCGCGGAGCGTCGTACGGGGGCACCGTTCTCGCCGCCGTAGGAGGTGAACGGCGGCTCCCAGAGCGCCAGCGAGACACTGCCGCGTGCCGAGCCGTCCTCGCCGACGGCGGTCACCGGGAGCCCGGTGAGCCGGCCCGCGGACACCTCCGGCTCGGCGACCGTGGCCGAGGCCATCACGAACGTGGGCTCGGCGCCGTACGACGCGCACACCCGGCGCAGCCGGCGCAGGATCTGGGCGACGTGGGCCCCGAACACGCCGCGGTAGTGGTGGCACTCGTCGATCACGACGTAGCGCAGCGCCCCGAAGAACCGCGCCCAGCGGGCGTGTCCGGGCAGCAGCGAGCGGTGCAGCATGTCGGGGTTGGTGAGGACGTACTCGCCGTGGTCGCGGGCGAAGTCACGTTGCTCGCGGGGCGAGTCGCCGTCGTGGGTGGTGGCGGCCAGGCCCGGGACGCCGAGGGCCAGCAGCGAGGCGAGCTGGTCCTGCGCCAGCGCCTTGGTGGGGGAGAGGTAGAGCACGGTCGCCCCGCGACGCCCGCGCGGCCCGCGGGACTCCAGGATCGTGGTCAGCGCCGGCATCAGGTAGCCCAGCGACTTGCCCGACGCCGTCCCGGTGGAGAGCACGACGTGCTCACCGCGGCGGGCGGCCTCGGCGGCCTGTACCTGGTGGGACCAGGGCCGCTCGATGCCGCGCTCGCGCCACGAGGCCACCAGCTCGGGCGCGACCCAGGTGGGCCAGTCCACCCTGGTGCCCTCCCGGGCGGGCAGCACCTCGAGGTGGGTGAGGCGGTCCTCGCGGCCGGGCCGGACAGCGAGCCGGCGCAGCACTTCCGCCCCGTCGATCGACGCGGTGCGGGGGCTGGAGGTCACGTGAGAAAGTCTCGCAAACGCCCCCCGACGGCCCCGGCGCGGGCCGAACCGCCGCGCGCTGGATCTGGTGGAGTGACGGCTGCCCTGTGGAGGTGCATGATTGAATGCACCGAGGCGGTGCCTGCGCCGCCTCGAACACCGGCTGACTAAGTGAGGGAGTACGGAGTGGACCTGTCACTTGAGACGCGCCACGAGGATGGTCACACCATCATCGAGGTCGGCGGCGAGATCGACGTCTACACCGCCCCCAAGCTGCGCGACAAGATCACCGAGCTCGTGGGGAACGGCGAGTACAACCTCGTCATCGACATGGAGAAGGTCGACTTCCTCGACTCGACCGGTCTCGGTGTCCTCGTGGGGGGCCTGAAGAAGGTGCGCGCCCACGACGGCTCGATGCGCCTGATCTGCAACCAGGAACGCCTGCTCAAGATCTTCCGGATCACCGGCCTCGCGAAGGTCTTCGTCATCCACGGGTCTCAGGCCGACGCCCTCGCCGAGAACTGAGCGTGGCCACCGGCGTGGCTCGGACCGCCACCGGCATCAGTGTCTCCATCGCACGTGACGCTGCCCTCGTCCGCACCGTGCGGCTGATCACCGCTGCCGTCGCGCGACGCACCGGCCAGGACGAGGAGTTCGTCGAGGAGGTGCGCCTCGCGGTCGGTGAGGCCTGCGCCCTGATGGTCGGCAGCGACTCCGCTCCTCAGCTGCGAGGTGGTGGCCCGATCACGGTGCGGCTGCGTCTCGACGACCGGCTCGTGGTCGACGTCGAGTCCGAGGGCGAGGTCGTCGTCGACGACGATCCCGACAGCGACGTGGACGGCGTCGAGCCGTGGGCCCTGCTGCGCGGCCTGATCGAGGACTTCTCGATCGCGCGCGACGGCGCCCGCACCACGCTGTCGATGTCCTGGCCGCTGGGCTGACCCCGCCCGCCGAGAAAATGTGGCACACGCCACAGCCCCAGCCCGCCCAGACCGGGCGCGCATAAGTAGACTCCGGCACATCAAGCGCGTGAGCCAGGTCACGCCTGGCGCATCCCGTGCAGCAGTGGCGTGATGCAGGCGCATTTCACGAGGGGCACTGGCGCCCAATCGGAGGAGGACTATGTCCGGGCACATCTTTGCTGCCGAGTCGGGCAGCAAGGCTGCGACCGTGGACCTGTCCGGCGGCAACCTCACCTTCGTCGTCATCGTCGGCGTCATCGCGATCATCGCGCTGGCCATGGGGATGATGTTCCGGAGAGAGGTTCTCGCTGCCGGCGAGGGCACGACGAACATGAAGAACATCGCGCAGGCGGTGCAGGAGGGCGCGTCGGCGTTCCTCACCCGTCAGTTCAAGACGCTCGGGGTGTTCGCGGTGATCGCGTTCGTCCTGCTGCTGCTCCTGCCCGCGCACGGAGGTGCCGACGTCCGCATCGGCCGGTCGATCTTCTTCCTGGTCGGCGCCGGCTTCTCGGCCGGCATCGGCTACATGGGCATGTCGCTGGCGGTCAAGGCCAACGTGCGCGTCGCCGCGGCCGCGCGTGACGAGGGCCGCGACCCCGCGATGCGCGTCGCGTTCCGCACCGGTGGCACGGTCGGCATGGCCACCGTCGGTCTCGGCCTGCTCGGCGCGGCCGCCGTCGTCCTGATCTACAAGAGCGACGCCCCCACCGTGCTCGAGGGCTTCGGCTTCGGCGCCGCGCTGCTCGCGATGTTCATGCGTGTCGGTGGCGGCATCTTCACCAAGGCCGCCGACGTCGGCGCCGACCTCGTCGGCAAGGTGGAGCAGAACATCCCCGAGGACGACCCGCGCAACGCCGCGACGATCGCCGACAACGTCGGTGACAACGTGGGCGACTGCGCCGGCATGGCGGCCGACCTCTTCGAGTCCTACGCCGTCACCCTCGTCGCCGCGCTGATCCTCGGCAAGGCCGCCTTCGGCGCCGAGGGCCTGGTCTTCCCGCTGATCGTCCCCGCGATCGGTGCCCTCACCGCGATCCTCGGCGTGTTCATCACCCGCCCCCGTCCCGGTGAGAACGGCCTGACCACGATCAACCGTGCGTTCTACATCTCGGCGGCCGTCTCGGCCGTGCTCTGCACGATCGCGGCGTTCGTCTACCTGCCCAGCTCGTTCAGCGGCCTCACCGACGCTCCCGGCTACGACGGCGACCCGCGGGTCATCGCGACCGTGGCCGTGCTGATCGGCATCGTGCTCGCGGCGATCATCCTCTCGCTGACGGGCTACTACACCGGCACTGACCACCGCCCCGTCAAGGACGTCGGCAAGACCTCGCTCACCGGCGCGGCGACCGTGATCCTCTCCGGCCTCTCGGTCGGCTTCGAGTCGGCGGTGTTCACCGCGCTCGTCATCGGTGCCGCGGTCTACGGCGCGTTCCTGCTCGGCTCCGGCGTCGTGGCGATCTCGTTGTTCGCGGTGGCGCTGGCCGGCTGCGGCCTGCTCACCACGGTCGGCGTCATCGTGGCCATGGACACCTTCGGCCCGGTCTCGGACAACGCGCAGGGCATCGCGGAGATGTCCGGCGACGTCGACGGCGCCGGCGCGCAGATCCTCACCGAGCTCGACGCGGTCGGCAACACCACCAAGGCGATCACCAAGGGCATCGCGATCGCGACGGCCGTGCTGGCGGCGACCGCGTTGTTCGGCTCCTACACCGGTGCCATCCGCGACGCGCTGGTCGAGGCCGGCGAGAAGGCGCAGTTCACCGCGCAGGTGTTCAGCCCGAACGTCCTGGTGGGCCTGCTGGTCGGTGCCGCGGTCGTGTTCTTGTTCTCCGGTCTGGCGATCAACGCCGTGGGCCGGGCTGCCGGCGCGGTCGTCTACGAGGTGCGTCGCCAGTTCAAGGACATCCCCGGGATCATGGAGGGGACCGGCCGGCCGGAGTACGGCAAGGTCGTGGACATCTGCACCCGCGACTCGCTGCGCGAGCTGGCCACGCCGGGTCTGTTGGCGATCTTCGCCCCGATCGCCGTCGGCTTCGGCCTCGGTGTGGAGTCGCTGGCCGGCTACCTCGCCGGTGCGATCGGTGCCGGCACGCTGATGGCGATCTTCCTCGCGAACTCGGGCGGCGCCTGGGACAACGCGAAGAAGCTCGTCGAGGACGGCAACCACGGCGGCAAGGGATCGCCGGCCCACGAGGCCACGATCATCGGCGACACCGTCGGCGACCCGTTCAAGGACACCGCCGGCCCGGCGATCAACCCGCTGATCAAGGTGATGAACCTGGTCTCGTTGCTGATCGCGGCGGCCGTCGTGCAGCTCAGTGCCGGCAAGGACGAGAACGACGCGCTGCGGATCCTGATCGCGCTCGTCGCGGCGGCGGTCATCGCGGTCGCCGTCTACGTCTCCAAGCGTCGCCCCGTCGCCATCGGCGAGGAGGCCCCGGAGACCGCCTCGGTCTGAGGCTTCGCCTTGCAGGGCCCGTCGGCTTCGGCCGGCGGGCCCTGTGGCGTCTCAGCGGCCGAGCAGCGCCGCGAGCAGCTCGGTCTGTGCCCGGACCACGTCGGCTTCGGTCGGCTGGACGGCGGCGGGGTCGGTGGCCCAGCCGTCGGCGGCCGGCCGCAGCTCGGTCACGTCGCCGACGACGTCGTACCCGCCGTCCTTGACGGCCGCGACGGCGCGCTCCGCCTCGTCGGCGAGCCAGCCCGCATGCGTCTCGTCGAGGGCCGGGGGCGGCCCCGCCACCTGGGCGAGGAGCCCCGCGGGCAGCCCCGGGCGCCCGACGGCGTTGAGCAGCCGCATCGCCTCGGTCGCGGCCAGCGCGTCGAGCCGGCGGCCGGCATCGACGCCGACTCGGAGCCGTGCGGGCTCCACCCCGACGATCCGGGCGAAGCGCTGCCACAGCACCTGGTCCTGGTCCGGCCTCGACGGGGCCGTGACGACGTGGACGCGCTCGGGGGCGACGTAGGCGCCCCACCGGCCGAGCACGCCCGCGACGTCGTGGGAGCGCCAGAACACCCGCGCCAGCCGGTGGTCGTCGTGACGGGCCACCCGGTCGACGTAGCCGGCGAAGGTCGCGGTGCCGCCGTTGCGCACCCACTCCTGCCAGGCCATCGGCAGCTGGCGGGCGAGGTCGCGCGCCACGTAGACGACGTGGACCTGCGCGGAGCCGAAGCTGCCCAGGATCTTGGAGACCTGGTCCTCGTCGGCGTCGGCGAGCAGCTCGTGGGAGATCACCACGGTGCCGCGCCGCCAGTCACGGGCCGCCTGCGCCAGCCGGTCCCAGGCGCCGGTCGTGACGTGCTCGCCCGGCGCCGAGAGGTCCAGCACGTCGAGCACGGCATCGCGGTGGCCGGTCTCGCCGCCGAGGTGGCCGGCGGGGTAGAGCACGCCGAAGCGGGTCAGCCGGCGGCGGTTGCGGGTGAGCGTCTCGCGCAGGTACGTCGTACCGGCCAGCGGGGCGCCGACGTGCAGCACCACCCGCGACGGGCGGGCCTGCCGGGCCGGCCGTGCCGCCGGGAGGGACCTGAACCGCCGCATGTCCTCGATGATGCCGCACCCTAGAGTCGCATCCGTGGATCTCCTCGCCCCCGACGCCGTCGTCCGTCTCCGTGCCGCGTTGCAGGAGGTCGGCTTCACCTACGACGCGGTGGCCGCGCTGCTGGGTTCCACCGCGCACGCGGCGCTGTCCCGCAACGAGACGACGCCGGGGATGCGGGCCACCGCCGGCGGCTCACCGCTCGCGACGCTCACCCGGCTGTGGCCGCTGCAGGCGACGGTCTCCGTGGCCGACGCGGAGCGGGCGCTGCCCGGCCTGGTGGACGCCCTGTGCGTGGGCGGCCTGCTCGAGCGGTCGGTCGGCGAGGTGCGGGCGCGGCTCG
>JBQCEF010000573.1:0-9846 GCA_051960495.1 Nocardioides sp.
CCCATGAGGGCGAAGGAGATGTCGTCACGGCCCCAGGCGTTGACGATGAGGTCGGCCGCCTTCACCACGATGTCGACCCCGTCCTGGGGCCCCATGACCCCGAGGTAGGCGACGAGGCCCCCGCGCCCGCGCCTCAGCTCGGGCAGGGCCGGGACAGGCTTGAGACGCTCGGGGTCGGGTCCGGTCCGCACCACGGTGACGTCGTCCGCGTGCTTCCCGCCACGTTCGCGCGCGACCCGGGCGTAGGAGGCGTTGGTCGAGGTCACCTTGTCCGCCGCGCGGAAGGTCGCTCGCTCGAGCATGAGCAGGCCGCGGTGCGGCAGCGACGCGCCGTCGGGGAAGCGCGACTCGTACAGCTCGGGGCACAGGTCGTGGTGGTCGAAGACGAAGCGGGAACCGTCCCGCCGGCGCAGCCAGCGTGCGAGGGGCCAGAAGATGTCCGGTGGGTTGCAGGCCTGCACGACCTCGAACCCCCTCGGCTTCCGGGCCCTGGCTGCCAGGCGCGCCGTGGCGAGGAAGGAGTACGCGTACTCGATCAGGAAGCCGGCTTTGCTCCCACCTGGCGCGTAGGGCGGGTAGGTGTGGATCGAGACGTCGTCGATGACCTGGAACGGCTTCGCCGCCTCCATGCCCCGCGGGCAGATGACCGTCACGTCGTACCCGGCCGTGGTCAGGGTCTGGCACTCCAGCCACACGCGTCGGTCGAACGGCACGGGCAGGTTCTGCACGATGATGAGGACTCGGGGACGCGTCTCGACGGAGCGGCGTTGCTGCGGGATCACCATCCGAGACCCTCGTACCCCGGCAGCTGCTCGACTCGTGACCCCAGCCTGCCGTGAAGGTCGAGAACCATTCGCGGCGACGCGGACACGAGGGCGTCGACGACGTCCCGGTCGGCGGAGCTGACGACAGCGACGTCGGCTCCGTCGAGCGCGTCGCGAGGAGAGTGGGCCAGCAACCGGTTCAAGTGGGGGAGCTTCGCCTCGACCTGCCGCTTGTTGGTCCCGACGAGCCGGTCGGGGTTCACGATCGGGTCGAAGATGCGGACGTCGAACCCCTTGCCGATGAGCCGCTCGGCGAGCTCAACGTTCGGGCTTTCGCGAAGGTCGTCGGTGTCCATCTTGAAGCTCAGGCCGAGGATGCACACGCGGCGCAGCTGGGTGGCGATGATCCGCTCGACCGCGTCGCGGACGACGAGCTCGTTGGTCATGCCGGTGCCGGCCAGCAGTGGTACGTCGACGCCGCTCATCCTGGCCATGTAGTGCAGGGAGCGGAGGTCCTTGGGCAGGCACGAGCCGCCGAACGCGAACCCCGGTCGGAGGTACGTCGGGGAGATGTTGAGCTTCCGGTCCTCGCAGAAGATCTGCATCACCTCGCGGGTGTCCACTCCATGGAAGCGGAAGACGCGGGCCACCTCGTTGGCGAAGGAGACCTTGGTGGCGTGGAAGGCGTTGCACGCGTACTTCAGGGCCTCGGCGGTCTCGACTGTGACGTGGTGGATGTCTTGGCCGAGGAACGCGAACAGCTCTCCGAGGGTCTCGCGGGTGCGGTCGTCGCTGGCTCCCACGACCACGAACGGCGGGTCGAAGAAGTCCTTGACGCCGCTGCCCTCGCGCAGGAACTCCGGGCACATCCCCGTCCCGACGGTCCAGCCGGGCGGCAGGGCCGCAGGGTCGAAGACGGGCGCGACCACGCCGGCCCCGGTCCCGGGCGGGACCGTGCTGCGGACGACGACGGCGTGGAGGCCCGTGGGAGGAGGCGTCACGGCCTCCATCGCGCCCCGCACGTCGCTGAGCGCTCTCGTGATGAAGGTGAGATCGGTGCTGCCGTTGGCCGCTGAAGGTGTGCCGACGCAGATGAGCGAGACCTCCGCACGGTCGACGGCGTCACGGGCGTCAGTCGTCGCCCTCAGGCGCCCCGCCCTGACGCCGTCGGCGAGCTGCTCATCGATGCCAGGCTCGACCACCGGGCTGCGACCGGCCTGGATCGCCTCCACCTTCGCGTGGTCCACGTCGACCCCGACCACCTCGTGGCCGCATGACGCGAGACCGCTTGCTGTGACGGTGCCGACATACCCGAGCCCGAAGACAGCGACCTTCATGGGTTCCCCCCAGTGCGGGCAGTCACGGATTCCATCGACCTGTCCGGCTGCCCCCAGCAGGTCCGGACGCAACGACGGTAGGGACGGGCGGGGTGTCGGAGGCCGGCAGTCAGGCGGACATACCCAATGCAGGGGAGACCCTCGGTCGGTGACCCTGCGAGCCTCGTGGGGACGGCCCTCTCATCCGAGGCACGCGGACAGCTGCTGGGCGACGTACTCCTGCTGCTCGGGCAGGATGTGAGGGTGGAGGGGAAGGGAGATCATCTGGTCGGCCGCGGCTTCGGCCACCGGGAACGATCCCCTTGCCTGCCCGAGGTGGCGGTAGGCGCCGGTGAGGTGGATGGGGGTGGGGTAGTGGATCCCCGCACCCACGCCCGCGTCGTTCAGGTGCCGCAGGACCTCGTCCCGGTTGTCCACGCGGATGACGTAGAGGTGCCAGACATCCTCGTTGCCGGGCGCAGAGGTCGGTAGGACCAGTCCTGGCACGTTCTCCAGGAGCTCGTCGTAGCGGGCAGCAGCCTGACGGCGCAGCTCGTTCCACTTCTCGAGCCGGGCCAGCTTTGCTCGCAGCACTGCGGCTTGGATGGAGTCCAGCCGGGAGTTCATCCCGACGATCTCGTGCTCGTACTTGGTCTCACTGCCGTGAGCCCCGAGGAGACGGACGGTGCGCGCCAGCTCGGGGTCGTCGGTCGTGACGGCGCCCGCGTCGCCCGCTGCACCGAGGTTCTTGCCCGGGTAGAAGCTCGTGGCCGCCACCGTGCCGAGGGCACCGGCGGCTCGACCGTGGCGTCGGGCTCCTTGGGCCTGCGCGGCATCCTCGACGACGGGTACCCCGACGCGGTCCGCGATCCGGTGAATCTCCTCGACCGGTGCCGTCTGCCCGAACAGATGAACCGGTGCAATCGCCTGGGTTCGCGATGTCACCGCCGACTCGACCCAGTCAGGGTCGATCAGCAGGTACGCCGGATCCACGTCCACGAGCACCGGGGTCGCCCCGGTCCGGGAGACCGCCTCTGCGGTGGCGATGAAGGAGTTCGCGGGCAGGATGACCTCGCCGCCCCGGCCGACCCCGACCGCTCGGAAGGCCAGCTCCAGGGCGTCGGTTCCGTTGGCCACGCCGACGCACTCCCTGACTCCGAGGAAAGCCGCGTACGCCCGCTCGAACTCGTCGACGGACGGGCCGCCGACGAACGATGCCGTCGCGAAGAGGGTCTCGAGTGCCGCTCGCAGCTCCTCGTCGATCTCGTCGAACTGCGCCACCAGGTCTACCAGGGGCACCGTCATCTGCTCAGCTCCTCACGGACGTGTTCGGCATCGGTCGTGCAGGAACGCCGACCCAGGTCTCTCCCGGGGGGAGGTCGCGCAGGAGCGCCGATCCCATCCCCAGGGTGGCGCCGTCACCGACGGCCACGCGTTCGCGGACGCTCGAGCCCATGCCGAGGTATGCGGTGGGACCGACCCTGACCTCGCCCCCGAGCACGACACCGGCGCAGAGGGTTGCGTAGTCCTGGACAACGTCGTCGTGCGTGAGTGTCACGTGCGGCATGACGACCACGTGCCGGCCGACCGTCGCGCGAGCCGTCAGGGCCACCTGCGCCAGCAGGATGCTCCCGACCCCCACGGTGCAGCCTTCAGGCAGGTCGACGCTCGGGTGGATCACCGAGGTGTAGCGGTCGTCGGAGACCCCCAGCTCTCCCAAGCGGAGGACCAGGTGCTGCCGGACTGCTCCGTGCCCGGCGCACACGACGATCGACGACTCGTCGTACCGCTTGACCTCCTCGAGGCCGCCGACCACCGGCACGCCATCCACCGTCGTGCCCCACATCGCCGGGTTGTCGTCCAGCACACGCACCCTCGTGAACCGGCCGAGGCGCCGCTCGACGGCGAGCGTCTCGCGGGCCAAACCACTCGCAGCGACCAGAAGGATGCCGCCCTTGTTCACTTCATCCTCCTCAGGGCCGAAGAGCCTCGACGACGCGGGCCTGCTCGGACTCGGCCAGCTGGTGGAACACCGGGAGGATCAGGGTGTTGTCGGTGAGCCGCTCCGTCACCGGCAACGCCCGCGAACCGGTCCGGTACCGGTGGGCGGGCTGGCGGTGGGCGGCCATGATTCCTCGCCGTGCCGAGATGTCGTGGTGAGCCAGTCGGGCCAGCAGACTGTCACGCTCGAGCGGGAAGGATGGCTCGACCTCGACCCAGTAGGACTGGAAGTTGCACGTGCCCCACGGAGGGTCCGCGACCGCCCGGAGCCCCGAGATCTCGCCGATGTGCTTGGCGTAGCCCGCGGCGATCTCCCGGCGGCGACGAACCATCTCGCCCAGCCGTCCGAGCTGGACGAGCCCGAGTGCTGCCTGCAGGTCGGTCATCCGATAGTTGAACCCGACCTCGAGGTAGTCCTCCGCGGGGGCCAGCACGCTGGCATGGCGCTCCGCCGCCGACAGGCTCATCGCGTGCTCGCGCAGATGACGGGCCCGCTCGGCCCAGTCCGCGCGGTGCGTCGTCAGCATCCCGCCCTCGCCGGTGGTGATCAGCTTCCTGGGGTGGAACGACCATGCCGTCACGTCCGCGCCGACGCCGACAGGTCGACCCTTGTACGTCGAGCCCGCTCCGCAGGCTGCGTCCTCGACCACGGCGATGTCCCGCGGGTCGCAGAGCGTCCGGATGTCGTCCAGGTCGACCGGGACACCTCCCTGGTCCACCACGATCACCGCACGGGTACGAGGTGTCAGCGCGGGCTCGACGGTCGACGCGGAGAGATTGCCGGTCAACGGCTCCACGTCGGCGAAGACCGGTCGCGCCCCGACGTACACGACGGCGTTCGTGGTCGCGATGAACGAGAACGACGGCACGACCACCTCGTCACCGGGGCCGATGCCGGCGACGAGCAGTGAGAGATGAAGGGCAGCCGTGCAGCTGGAGACCGCGACGGCGTGCTCGACCCGCTGTGCCTCGGCGAACGCCTGCTCGAACTCGGCCACCTTCGGCCCCTGGGCGACCCATCCTGACGAGATCACCTCGTTGACCGCCGCGACCTCCTCCGGCCCCATCCAGGGCTGCATGACGTTGATGCGGTTCATGACGTCTTCGCCCGACGCCGGCCGGCTGAGATCTCGTCGCGCAGGGGACGCCACCATCTGACGAGCTCCCGCAGTCCGTCCTCCAGGTCGACCTCCGCCTTGAAGCCCAGGTCCCGCATAGCGGCAGACGTGTCGGCGAGTCGACGGACCACCCCGTTGACGGGGCGCGGCGGGCCATGCTCCACCGAGAGGTCGGAGCCCATCACGCGGAGCAACGTCTCAGCAAGCTCGAGCAGGCTCGTCTCCGTGCCGCTGGCGATGTTGTAGACACCTTCGGTGACGATGCTGGTGGCGGCGAGGATGTTGGCTCGCGCGATGTCGGTGGTGAATGCGAAGTCCATCGTCTGCTGACCGTCGCCGAAGATCAGCGGTGGATGCCCGTCGGCGATGCGCTCCATCCAGCGAACCAGCACCTCGGTGTAGAGACCGTGGACATCCATCCGCGGTCCGTAGACGTTGAAGTAGCGCAAGGCGACGAAGTCCAACCCGTTCATGGCGCGGAAGCTGCGCGCCATGCCCTCGTTGAAGGACTTCGCGGCCCCGTAGAAGGTGTCGTTGTTGTAGGGGTGGTGGCGCTCGGTGGTCGGGAACTCCTCCGCCATGCCGTAGACCGAGGCCGACGACGCCAGAACCAGCTTGGAGACGTCGTGCTGTGCGGCGGCCTCGACCACGTTGTAGGTGCCGTCCACCAGGACTTCGAGTGCGAGCCGGGGTTCCTCCGCGCACTGGGTGATGCGGATCGCCGCCTGGTGGAAGACCAGGTCCTTCCCGCGCGTCAGGTCGTGTACGAGCCCTCGGTCGCGGACGTCGCCCTCGACCAGCTCGACACGGCCGGATGCGAGTGCGTCGGCGAGATTGGCACGGCGACCACGCACCAGGCTGTCAAGCACCTGCACGCGAGCGGCCCCTGCCTCCAGCAGCTGATCGACCACCGTGGAGCCGATCGTTCCTGCGCCCCCGGTGACAAGGACGTCCGCCCCGGCGAGGCTGGTCACGTCAGACCCACCAGGCCGGCGTCGAGCTCGATCAGCTGCCCGTCCTTGGAGAGGCTCGCGCTCGCCGCTTCGAGGACAGACAGCACCCTCAGCCCTGCGGTCCCGTCGGTCCGCGGCCGGCGGTTCCCCCGGATGCTGCCGGCGAACTCGTCCACCATCTGTCGGAGGGCCTCACGCTCGGGAAGCGCCGGCGCCCACGTGTCGCCCAGCCGGTAGGAGACCGTGGCGGCCGTGCGGTCCGTGCCTGCCGGAGACTGGTGGACGAGGTCGACGCCGCGGTCGTAGACACTCAAGTGCTGCTGCGGGTTCAGGTCGTCCCACAGCAGCGTGCGCTCGGTCCCGCCGATGACCATCTGGCGGATCTTCGTAGGGCTCAACCAGTTGACATGGACGTGGGCCATGGCGCCGCCGGCCAGGGGCAGCGTCAGATAGCCCACGCAGGCTCTCCCGGCGCCCAGCGGGTCCGCCCCGTGGGCGGAGACCCCGAGGGGCTTGAGACCACCAGGGAGGACGAAGTCGAAGATCGACAGGTCGTGCGGCGCGAGATCCCAGAAGACGTCCACGTCGGGCTGCACCAGGCCGAGGTTGATCCGGACCGAGTCGATGAACAGCAGATCTCCGAGGGCACCGAGTGAGACGAGCTCAGCGATCTTCATGACGGCAGGCGTGTAGCAGTAGGTGTGGTCCGCCATCAGGACGAGGCCGTTGGCCGTGGCATAGTCCACCATCTCGTGGCCGTTCGCACCGGTGTCCGCGAGCGGCTTCTCGACGAGCACGTGCTTGCCCGCTCTCAGCGCCGCCAGGGTGATGCCCTGGTGGGTCCGTGCCGGCGTGGCGACCGCCACGGCGTCGATCGACTCCAGTCGGAGGACGTCGTCGAGTGAGGTGTAGATCGCGACATCGCTCTGCGCGCCGAGAACGCGACGGGCCCGCTCGGCCTCCAGGTCGCACACGGCAACCAGGCGCCAGGCATCACTCGCTCGGAAGTTGCGGATCAGGTTCGGCCCCCAGTAGCCCGCCCCGACGACCGCGATCCCCAGCGGATCTGTGGACATGATGAGAACCCCCTCGGCTCGCGGCAAGTGTTTCGGAGCCGTCGGAGGGACGGTGCGAGGTGACGCGGCAACTACCCAAGGTTGGGGAGGACGCGAGCGCCAGGTGATGAGCGGCCTGTCCCACGTCGTCGCTACGGGTCCACGCAAGGAGCCGGGAAGCCGCGACCACGGCGCAGACCAAGGCGACGATGAAGGCGACGGCGAGGCCGGCGTCCGTCCCGGACTCGGCGGCCGAGAACGCCACGCCCGCGGCCAGGAACAGCCATAGCGTGGCGCGCCTGCTCTTCGCGGAGAAGGCGAAGCCGGTCTCGTGTCGAGCCAGGGCGAGCGACAGGGCCGCGTAGAGCAGGTAGCTGACCAGGTAGGCAATACCCGCGACGGTGACGCCGCGATGAGCCAGCGGCATGAGTATGGCGAGAAAGACGAGGTTCCAACCCATCTCCGCGGCGAAGAACTTGCCCTTGGCCTCTCGGGCGAGCATCAAGAAGCCGACGCACCAGCCGACGAGCTTGAAGACGTCCCCGAGCAGCAGGAGTCGGAGCAGCGTCTGAGCTGACTCGAACTCCTGGTTGTAGAGAAGACTGAGCAGCCAGGGCGCCACTGCGATCATCCCGACGATCAGCGGCCCTCCGAGGGCCAGGACGATGCGCATCTGATCGTTCGCGGCGCGGTTGGACGACTCGCGGTCGCCGTGCAGGGCGGAGATCCTGGGGTAGTACTCCGCAGCCAGGGCCGTGAGGACGAATCCCAGGTAAGCGCTGCCGATGGCGAGGCAGCCTTGCAGGTAACCGGCGCTGTCGATGCCCAGTTCACGGCTGACCCACACCCGAGCGACAACCTGCGTTGCGGCGGTGAGCACCACCGATCCGCTGACTGCGAGGCCGAGCTTCAGCATCGCACCCAGCTGAGGTGCCCACTCCGCGCGCGAGACCCGTGCGCCGCGCGGGTATGTCGACCGGGCCAGCGCGGTGCCGATCACCAGAGTGGCAACGGGGACGGCGACGAAGGCGGCGATCATGCCGGACTCGTCGGAGAGCCGCATCGTCAGGAGGAAGACGACGGTGCCCGTCACCGACCCGAGTGCGTTGCATGCCGCTAGCGCACCGATGCGTCCTTGGCCGTTCAGCAGAGCCGAGGTTCCTGCGACCCCGATGGAGGCGCCCACTGAGACCGCGACCCACGGAGCCACCATCGAGGCGGGCAGCTCTGCTACGACAGCCCTGCCCCACAGCCACCAACCGAGGCCGGCCAAGCCGGCTGCGAACAGTGCCAAAAGTGTCGAGCCACGCGCCACCGCGACGTGGATGCTCCGGCGACGGACGTCCACTTCTCCCGCCGCGGCGACGGCCCGCACGCCACTCGCACCGAGGCCGCCGCCCAGGGCGGTGGACGCGAGCACCACGGTGGTCGTCAAGATGCCGAGGACGCCCACTCCGCCGGCTCCGAGCTCCACCGCGAGGATCTTCATGCGGAGCATGCTCAGCAGCATCATGACCACCGAGCTCAGGCCGATCGAGGCGACTGCCTTCAGCACCAGTCGCACGTCACACCTGCTTCGCGGGGATCGCGCCGACGACACGGAGGCGCTCGATGGTGGAGCGCACGGGCGCGGACATCAGTAGGCGCCCTGGTGCCGAAGGACGGCCCGGAAGGTGCGGACGAGGATCCATGCGTCCAGCCGGAGCGACCAGTTGTCGACGTATCGCAGATCGAGGCGCACCGATTCGTCCCACGAGAGGTCTGAGCGTCCGGACACCTGCCACAGTCCCGTGAGACCAGGCTTCACCGCCAGCCGGCGACGCGGCTCCTCGTCGTAACGGGCGACCTCGTCCGGCAGGGCCGGCCGGGGGCCGACCAGGGACATGTCCCCGGCGACGATGTTCCAGAGCTGGGGCAGCTCGTCGATCGAGTAGCGACGGAGCCACCGTCCGAGCCGCGTGACGCGGGGGTCCTGCTGGATCTTGAAGAGCACGCCGTCGGCCTCGTTGGCCGCCACGAGATCGAGCCGCTCGTCCTCTGCCGTGGTGCTCATCGACCGGAACTTCAGCATGGTGAACATCGCGCCGTCCCGGCCGATCCGTTGCTGCCGGAACAGTGCGGGGCCGGGGGACTCCAGGCGGACAGCGAGCGCGACGGCACCGAGGAACGGCAGCAACAGCGCCAATACCAGTGCCGCCAGGACCCGCTCGGTGAGCTCCTTCAGGAACCGCCGCGGACCACGGAGTGCCGCATGACCGATCTGAACGACGGTGAGGCCGCCCCCGGACACCACGCGGGCTCGGCGAGGGTCGACGTCCAACAGGCCGGTCCCCAGGTAGAGCTGGGTCCCCGTGCGCTGGGCCGCCCACTCCAGTCGTCGCAGGGTTGCCGACGCGACCTTCCCGGGCATGACGACGAGAGCGTCGGCGGCGAGCCGCTCGGCCACCTCGGCCGCGCTCTCGACTCCGTGGTACGCGGGCACCTCGCCGAACGGTGTCGAGGTCCGTCGCGTCAGGCAGACCCCGACCACCCGGTGGCGACCGCCGCCGTGGAGCTCGGCCAGCGCCGCCCGCACTTCGCGTGGATGGCCCACCAGGACCACCCGGAGCAGGGCGCGCGAGCCCGGCAGGACGCTCACC
>JBQCEF010000574.1:0-7910 GCA_051960495.1 Nocardioides sp.
GAGAACGGCTGGACGCTCGGGTTCCGCACCATGCTTCCGGTCGAGAAGTGGAACGCCCAGATCTCGCTGCTCGCGGGGATGGCCGCCGCGTCGCTGATGGTCTACGGGCGGGTCGGGCTGCTGCGCACACTGCCGCCGCCCGAGAACCATGAGGTGCAACGGTTGCACCGCACGGCGCGAGCGCTCGGCATCGACTGGCCTGCCGAGCAGATCTACCCCGACTTCGTCCGGTCGCTGGACCCGTCGGTGCCCGAGCAAGCGGCGATGGTGGTGGCCTGCACGCGGTTGATCCGCGGCGCGGGCTACGTCGCGTTCAACGGTGAGACCCCAGAGCAGCCCGAGCACAGCGCGCTCGCGTCGGAGTACGCCCACGTCACCGCGCCGCTGCGCCGGCTGGGCGACCGCTACGCCGGCGAGATCTGCCTCGCGCTGTGTGCCGGCGAGGAGGTCCCGTCATGGGTGCTGGAGCGGCTCGACTCGTTGCCGAAGACGATGCAGGAGGCCGACCACCGCGCCAGCAGGTACGAGAAGGCGGTGCTGGACCTCGTCGAGGCCGCGGTGCTGCACAAGCACGTCGGCCGCAAGTTCCCGGCGGTCGTCGTCGCGGTCGACGAGAAGGAGCCCACCAAGGGCGACGTGGTCATCCAGGACCCTGCCGTCGAGGGCCGGGTCACCTCCACGAGCGAGCTCCCGCTCGGCACGGACGTCGAGGTGACCCTCGCCGAGGCCGACGTGGCACGACGTACGGTCCGCTTCGAGCTCTGACCCCCGATTCGTCCGCGGTTGCGAGCCGTCCCGCCGCGGCGCGAGCACGGACGAATCACCGATAGACTCGATCCTGGATGAGCTGGCCGGGCGGCCGCGAGGGGGAGACCTCTCGAGGAAGGTCCGGGCTCCGAAGGGCAGGGTGGTGGGTAACGCCCACCCGGGGTGACCCGCGGGACAGTGCCACAGAGAACAAACCGCCGCTCCTGCCTCGGCAGGGACGGTAAGGGTGAAACGGTGGTGTAAGAGACCACCAGCGTGCCGGGTGACCGGTGCGGCTCGGTAAACCCCACCCGGAGCAAGGTCAAGAAGGGCGGTCCGTCGCGAGACAGGCCGCCTGCGCGGACGATCGAGGGCGGCCCGCCCGAGTTCGCGGGTAGACCGCACGAGGCTGTCGGCAACGGCAGTCCTAGATGGATGGTCGCCGACCGCAGCACCGCGAGGTGCGCGGAGACAGAACCCGGCCTACAGGCCAGCTCATCCCTCGTCCTTGCCCGGCCCGCACGCCGGCGCCGCACTCCCGGCCCGCACGCCGGCCCGCACGCCCGATCCTTCAGGGCGTCACGATGGCGAAGTCGGGGTCCGGCGCGTCCAGGGCGGCGACGATCCGGGCCACGGCACCCAGGTCGCCGTCGACCTCGACCCCGAGGTCCGCGAGGGTCTCGGGCGTCAACGACCCTCCCATGACCAGGGTCGGCAGCGCGGTCCGTCGCATCCGCAGTGTCACGTCCGGCGGTGTGGTCTGCGCCGCGGTGGTGTGGGTGAGCACGCCGTTCGCGAGCCGCAGCCGGAAGCGCCCGTCGGCCCCGAGGTCCAGGTCCACGCTGATGCGCTCGTCCCAGCAGCGGGGCCCGTTGACCTGGACTGCCATCGAGTCGAACATCTGCGCCGGCGAGAGCGCGGCGAGCACGTCCGCGGAGGCCGGGCTGATCGGGGTGCCGAAGCGGCCGTGGCGCAGCTCGTGGGCGCCGGACAGGTAGGCGCACCGCCAGGTGCCGTTCTCGGCGCCGAAGCCGAGCTGCTCGAAGGTGTCGGCGAGCAGGGTTCGCGCCCCCTCGTGCTCGGGGTCGGCGAACACCGCGTGGGAGAGGACCTCGGCTGCCCACCGGAGGTCCCCCTGCTCGAGGGACGCGCGCGCCTTCGTCACGACGGCGTCGACGCCACCCATGAAGTCGACGTAGCGGCGCGCCCGCTCGACGGGCGGGTGCTGCCAGAGGTTGGCCGGGTTGCCGTCGTACCAGCCCATGTAGCGCTGGTAGATCGCCTTCACGTTGTGGCTGACCGACCCGTAGTGGCCGCGGGTGTGCCAGGTCCGCTCCAGCGCTGGAGGCAGCACGATCTCTTCGGCGATCTCGCTGCCGACCATGCCGGCGTTGAGCATCCGCAGCGTCTGGTCGTGCAGGTAGGCGTAGAGGTCCCGCTGCAGCGAGACGTACTCGACGACCTCGTCCTGGCCCCAGGTCGGCCAGTGATGGGAGGAGAAGGCGACGTCGGTGCCGTCGCCGAACAGCTCGATCGCCTCGGTCAGGTAGCGGGCCCACTCGTGGGGGTCGCGGACCACCGCTCCTCGCAGGGTCAGGAGGTTGTGCAGCGTGTGGGTGGCGTTCTCCGCCAGGCACAGCGCTCGGAAGCCCGGGAGGTGGAAGTGCATCTCCGCGGGCGCCTCGGTGCCGGGTGCCATCTGGAAGACCAGCCGTACGCCGTCGACCGTCTCCTCCTGCCCGGTCGTGGTGATGTCCACGGTTGGCAGGATCAGCGAGAAGGTCCCCGTGGAGGTGGTCTGCCCGAGGCCGGCTCCGACCTGCCCCTGGGGCCCGCGTTCGAGCGCGGCGCCGTACATGTAGCCCGCCCGCCGTGCCATCGCGGTCCCGGCGTACACGTTCTCCGAGATCGCGTGCTCGAGGAAGCCCTCGGGGGCCAGCACCGGTACCCGGCCGGCGTCCACGTCGTCCTGGGTGGTCACCCCCTTGGCCCCGCCGAAGTGGTCGGCGTGGCTGTGGGTGTAGACGAGTCCGGAAACGGGCCGGTCGCCGCGGTGCTCGCGGTAGAGGGCAATCCCTGCGGCTGCCGTCTCGCAGGAGATGAGCGGGTCGATCACGATCACCCCGGCGTCGCCCTCGACGAGCGTCATCACCGACAGGTCGAGGCCGCGCACCTGGTAGATCCCGGGCACGACCTCGTAGAGCCCGTGCCTGGTGAGCAGCTGCGACTGCCGCCACAGGCTCGGGTTGACCGTCGGCGGCGCAGCCCCCTCCAAGAAGGCGTAGGACTGCAGGTCCCACACCACGCGCCCTGCGGAGTCCCGGATGATCGGTGGCTCGAGCGCGCCCAGGAAGCCGCGGCCGGCCGCCTCGAAGTCCGCGCTGTCGTCGAAGGGGAGCGTCTTCAGCAGGTGCTCGTGCTGCTGGGCCACCCCGTGCATCACCAGAGTCGTCATGCTCCCAGTGACGTCCCGTACGCCGAGGAGGGCAAGGGGCCGAACGTCCCGGGGCTACGCCCGCTCGGACCAGGCCTTGCCGGGTCCCTCGCCCACCTCGCGGCCGGCGTCAGCCGACGACGGCCTTGATGGCGTCGCGGGTGCGGTCGACCACCGACGCGAACGGGCCGGCGGCGTACTGCGCCATCGTGGAGCCCGCGGCCGACGGGTGCGGATGGGTCGGTGCCATCGCCTCGGCCGCCTTGACGGCGCGGCCCATCGTGGCCCGCTTCTTCTCGTCGACCTGCTGGAGGATCGCGGGGAACTCCTCGCTCTCCTCCTTCTCGGCGTGGTCGGAGACCGCCTTCTCGAAGTCGGCCAGCTTGGCGTCGAAGTCGGGGGAGGACACGTCCATCTTCTCGAGGGCCTTGAGCACCTCGTTGGCCTCGCTCTCCTCCTGGTTGCGGGCCTCGGCCACCGGGTCGCCGGCGACGTCCTTGGACACCGGACGCAGCACCATCTCCTCCGCGGTCTCGTGCACGGCGAGCAGCGCCCGCAGCTCGTCGAAAGCGTGCTGCTTGTGCTCGCCCTCGGCCGACGACACGTCCTGGAACAGCTCGCGCACCCGACCGTGCTGCTCCAGCAGGATCCGGATCACGTCGCCCTCGGGCAGCTGGGCGGCCTGGGCACGGTCCTGAGCGGCTTCGCTCATCACACACATCTCCTTCGGAGTCGGTGTCTCGGGGGTCTGGTGGCCGTACCCGACGCCTCCACCGACAAACCCGGTGACGGCCCCCGCGGCCCGCGATAGTTTCCGGCTCAGGCGCGAGAGGAGGTGCGGGCGTGGCCGGTCGGCGAAGACGCGGTGCGTGGTGGCTGGCGTGCTCGCTGCTCGTGCTGCCGGCCGGTTGCTCCGGCGCGTCGTCCCGACCGGACCCGTCACCAGCGGATGCGGCCTCGTCGCTGGCGGTGTCGGTCTCGCAGTCCCGCTTCGACGAGGGCACCCGCCGGCTGCGCGCCGCGGTCACGAACACCGGCGACCGGTCGGTGCACGTCGAGGCCGCCGGCATCGCCTGGTCGGGGTTCCTCCCGCGGCCGGCGCCGATCCCCGACGGCGACCTGGGGCCGGGCCAGACGGCAGGGCTGGTGCTGGAGTACGGCGAGCCGCGCTGCGACGGTCCGGCGACGGACCGCCCCGCTCTCGGGGTGGTCGTCGACGGCGCTGAGCAGGACGTGCCGCTCGAACGCGACGATGCCCGCGCCCTGGCCCGGCTCCACGTGCGCGCGTGCGCCCAGCAGCGGTTGGAGCGATCCGTGTCGGTGTCGCTGCGCCTGCGGCACGAGCCGGTGACGAAGGCGGGGGAGGAGTACCTTCCCGGCGCGGTGGTGGTGCGGCGCCTTCCCGGGTCGACCGACGAGCTGAGCATCCTCGACGTGGCCGGCAGCGTGCTGCTCGAGCTCGCGCCGCGCGACGGCCGGTCGGCCCTGCCGGCGCGCCTGGCCGCAGCGCACGACGTACTCCGGCTGCCGGTGCTCATCGGCTCGGTCCACCGCTGCGACGCCCACGCACTCGGCCAGAGCTCGCAGACGTTCCTGTTGAGCATCTACGTCAGGCTGCAGGGCCAGCCGGCCCAGCGCGTCACCGCGATCCCCGACCAGGCCACGAAGGAGGTGCTGACCGGGATCCTCGACCGGGACTGCGGCGTCGGCGAATGAGGCCGGGAATGCCCGCACCCGCGCGTATGTTGGAGGAGGCGATTGGAGCAAACGTGAGCCTTCCACCCTTCTCGCTGCCGGCGTCCTACACCGACGGCGCCAAGCACCCCGCCGACGCATACCAGCAGGCCTGGGCCCTCCTCGAGGCGTCCGCGCCGCTCAAGGCGATCGAGATCCTCGACCCCGCCCTCGAGGCTGAGCCCGCGTCGGCGAGTCTGCGGACCCTGCGCGCCTGGGCCTACTTCAAGAGCGCCCAGCTGCAGCGCGCCGAGGCCGACCTGGTGGTCCTCGTGGAGGAAGCACCCACGGACCTGTGGGCCCGCTTCGCGCTCGGCCGGGTCCTCGAGCGCCAGTCCCGCTACGCCGACGCGCTGCCCCACCTGCGCCTCGCGGCGGTGATGTCGGGCGACGTCGAGCACGAGGCCAGCGTGCTGCGCGTCGAGCGCCGGCTCGCGGAGGTCACCGGCTCGTACGACGCCCTGCGCTGAGGAGCTACTCGATCCCGGCGAACAGCGCCGACAGGTCGAGCGACGGCACGTGCCGCTGGCTCGCCAGCGAGACGTACGTCCGTGCCAGCGTGTCCTTGCCGAAGCCGAGCACCGTGCTCAGCAGCCCGACCGCCTCGGCCAGCTCGGTCGGTGGGGTGGCGTCGACGACCTGGCGCCACATCGCCTGCTCGAGCACGTTGAAGGCCGCCTGCACCTCGGAGACGTCGTACCCGTCGTCGAAGCGCTCGCGCGCGACCTTCTCGGCGTAGACGCTCATCTCGGCGAGGTCCCGGTCCCGGATCGCCGCGATGACGAGGTGGCTCAGGTCGGCGAGCCGTTGCCTCGTGAGGGACTCCCCGGCGATCTCGTAGTGCCGCGAGTGCGAGCGCTCGAGGGCGGCGTACGCCTCGTCGACGATCGCGGGTTCGGTCTCGGTGAGCAGCGCAGCGACGTCCATCGGGCAGGTCCTTCCTGGTCTCCTCCCATGCTCGCGAGGGCGTCGCGGCCGCGGCAGGGTCGTAGGTCCTTGCGTGGCTCAGGCATGCCCGCGGGCGCACCACGCGGAGGCCGGCACGTCGAACGGGCCGGGCCCGAGCGCCTCCTCGCAGCGGGCGCGGACCTCCGCGCGCTTCGCATCGTCCAGTCCACGGATGTAGTCGCCGGCGGGTCCGACCCCGAACGTGTAGGGCTCCCACCACTCGTCGAAGGACGCGTAGTGCACCCGCACGGTGAGGCTCGCGTCCTCGACGTCGCGGAGGCCGGCCTCGCGCATCAGCTGCGCCAGGTGCCCCTCGCGGGCACCGGGCAGGTCGGCCTCGCCTCGGTTGTGCGGTGCGCCGCGCCGCACCGCCCGCCAGAACGGCGTCAGCGGGCCGCCGGCGCCGGCGTGGTCCCACACCGATGCCGCGACGACCCCGCCGGGCCGCGTGACGCGCGCCATCTCGCGCAGTCCCGCGACCGGGTCCGTCATGAAGTGGACGACCAGCTGGGCGGCGGCGACGTCGAAGGTGTCGTCGGCGTGGGGCAGCCGCTCGGCCACGCCCTCGTGCACCTCCAGACCCGGGAACCGTGCTCGAGCCGCCGCGACGAAGCTGGGGGAGGGGTCGACGGCGGCGACCGAGTCGGGACCGAGGCGCTCGGCCAGTACGGCGGTCAGCGCGCCCGGTCCGCAGCCGACGTCGAGGACGTGCTGGCCGGGCGCCACCCCGATCCAGTCGGCGAACAGCACCGCGAGCGGCTCGGAGTAGCGGCCCATGAACTTGCCGTAGGCGTCGGCGCTGACGTCGAAGGCCACGAGACGAGCATGCCGCGCCGACCGGCTTCGCGCTAGGGGAGCGTCAGGATCTCCGCGCCGTCGTCGGTGACCAGCAGGGTGTGCTCGAACTGCGCGCTGCGCTTCTTGTCCTTGGTCACGACCGTCCACTCGTCGGGCCACATGTCCCACTCGTAGGTGCCGAGGCACAGCATCGGCTCGATCGTGAACGTCATCCCCTTCTCGATCATCGTGTCGTAGTAGGGGGAGTCGTAGTGCGGCACGATCAGGCCGGAGTGGAAGGCGGTGCCGATCCCGTGGCCGGTGAAGTCGCGGACCACGCCGTACCCGAACCGCTTGGCGTAGGACTCGATGACCCGGCCGATGACGTTCATCCGGCGCCCCGGCCTGACGGCCTTGATCGCGCGGCGCAGCGACTCCTCGGTGCGCTCGACGAGCAGCCGGCTCTCCTCGTCGACGTCGCCGGCGAGGAAGGTGGCGTTGGTGTCGCCGTGCACGCCGTCGAGGTAGGCGGTGATGTCGATGTTGACGATGTCGCCGTCCTCGATCACCCGGCTGTCGGGGATGCCGTGGCAGATCACCTCGTTGACGCTGGTGCACAGCGACTTCGGGAACGAGCGGTAGCCCAGCGTGGAGGGGTAGGCGTCGTTGTCGCAGAGGAACTCGTGGCCGATGCGGTCGAGCTCGTCGGTGGTGATGCCGGGGGCGACGTGCTTGCCCACGAGCTGGAGTGCCTGCGCGGCCAGGCGGCCGGCGACGCGCATCCGCGCGATCGTGTCCTCGTCCTTCACCTCGGGCCCGTCGTACGGAGCCGGGGCGGGCTGGTCGACGTACTCCGGCCGCGGGATGTGGGCGGGCACGGGACGCCGCGGGGAGATGGTGGCAGGCTCGATCGCAGTCACCTGATCGAGTGTAGTTTCCCCGGTCGTAGGGCAGGATCTCGGCGTGCACGACGGCGCGACAGGAGGAGCGGTGCGATGAGCGAGGGGAAGTACTGGTTCTGTCTGAACCACCACACGGTCGAGGGTGAGGACGGCTGTCGCAACCAGGACCGGCTCGGTCCCTACGCGACGTCCGAAGAGGCATCCCGTGCGCTCGACAAGGTCGAGGAGCGCAACGAGGAGTGGGACAACGACCCCGACTGGAACGACGACCAGCTCGAGGACTGACGCGACCGACGAAAGGGGCCCGACCCGAACACGAAACGGCCCCAACATAATGGTGGGTTGTTTTAAATAAAATTTAAAAAATC
>JBQCEF010000575.1:0-9943 GCA_051960495.1 Nocardioides sp.
GAGATGCGGGAGCAGGGCGCCCTCTACCTGAGCCGCAAGCGTCACGAAGGCACGTCGGCCCGGTTCGTCACCGGCCGGCTCGTGCCGGGACAGAGCGAGGAGCGAGCTGAGCGGAAGTGGCGTCGGCTGGTGCGCGAGCTGCGCGCACCCGGGCCTCAGCGCAGGGTCTACAGCAGCGAGTTCCTCTCCGACGCCACCGACGAGCAGGTCGCCCGGATCGTCGAGGAGGTCGGCGTCGAGGACCTCTACGTCGCCTGCACCCTGCGGCCGCTCGCCAGCATCCTGCCGTCGCAGTACCAGCAGTACGTGCAGCGCGGCTCGACCCGCAGCTACGGGGCGTGGCTCGACGCGATGTTCACCCACCCGGCCGGCCAGGACACACCCAGCTTCTGGCTGCGGCACCCCCACGACGAGCTCGTCGAGCGCTGGGGGTCCGTGGTCGGCCACGACCGGGTGATCGTGGTCGTCGTGGACAGTCGCGACTTCACCGTGGCGCCGCGCGCCTTCGAGCAGCTGCTCGGACTCGACGACGGCACCCTCGTCGACAAGCAGGTCACCGCCAACCGGTCACTGACCTGGGGCGAGACCGAGGTGGTGCGCAAGTTCAACCGCCAGTTCCGCGACGCCGGCCTCCCCGACCGGCTCCAGCTGACCTTGATGCACGAGGCCGGGGACCACGTGAAGGCGCGCGTGCCCGGACCCGACGAGGCCAAGATCCTGACGCCGGAGTGGGCGATCAAGCGGGCGAACGAAGTCGGCGCCGAGATGACCGAGGCGATCATCCGCTCCGGCGCGCGCATCGTCGGTGACGCCTCGCTGCTCACGTCGGCTCCGGTGAAGCCGGGGCCGACGGAGCCCCCGACCGAGATCCCGGTCGACATCGCGGCTCGGTTCGCGGCCGGGTTCGCCCTCGGGGCGGACCGCATCCAGCGACAGGCGGAGGCGGGCCTGCGCGACGCGCGTGCGGCCGCCCGCAAGGCTCAGCGCGCCGCGCGGAGGAGGGCCGCGGTGCCCCCGCCGGCCCGGCGCAGCCTTCCGCGCCGGGTCGCCGGCAAGGCCCGCCGCGCGCTGGCCCGGCTGCGCAGCCGCTGACCGCGCGAGCGCTCAGCCGACCTGCTCGATCCCCAGCACGGTGTGCTCGAGCCCGGCGTTCTCGCGCAGCGCCCGGCAGGTGAGCCGGTGGGGCTCGCCGCGGGTCGAGCGGACCCGGACCTCCCAGCTCACGGCGTTCACCGTGAACACGACTCTCCAGTCGTCGCCGTCCCGGTCGACGGACACCACCGGTAGCCCGTCCACGCCGCGGACCCGCAGGTGCTCGCGCAGCGCGATCTCGGCGGCCTGCACCGGCATCGCGAACCCGCTACGGCCGCGCAGGTGCGGCAGCAGCAGCCCGCCGTCGCGGTGTGCTGCGACGAGGTCGGGCGCCTGGTCCGGCGTCAGGCGGCCGTAGTAGAGCCCGTGCGGGAGCACCAGCACGTTGGGGGCGAACCGGTCGCCCCCGATGTGGGACACCTCCCACGTCTGCTCCGGCGCGGCCGCGTGCATGGCCCGGCAGAGCGGACGGCCGACCTCCGCGCAGCAGGCGTCGTGCTTGCCGTGCGTGCACACGCAGAACAGCGGCTCGTCGTACGGCGTCAGCCCCGGCGAGGTGCCCCGCGAGAGCCCCTCGAGCCGCAGGTCGAGCAGCTCCTCGACGTCGTCGAGCACGGTGGTCTCCAGCCACGGCCGGTGGGCGTGGGCCCAGCCGGCGAAGACCCGGGTCCGGCCGGGGACGCGTTGCCGGCCGTGCCCGCGGATCATCAGCGTGCGAATGCCGTGGGCCCGGGTCAGCTCGGTCAAGTGGGCCTTGACCGGGTCGGGAAGCCGGCTGCCGGTGACGGCGTCGACGCCCCAGGCGCCGGGTGCCTCGACGAGCAGGAAGGCCCGGACCGTGGAGGCGCTGCCGGCCAGCGACTCGTCGCGGTCGAGGCTCGCCACCGAGCAGCGGAAGGGCGTGCCGGTCACGCCCGGAGTCACTGGGCGATCCGGAGCAGACCCTCACGCACCAGCCGGCGGGCCACCACCAGCCGGCTCTGCTCCTCCAGCCACGGTGCGAGGTCGCCGACCCGGAACGCGTCGTGGGCCGCGACGAACTCCAGTGGCGCCTGCAGCCGCAGCGGCATCCGCAGGGTGCGGTCGCCGAGCAGCACCAGCAGCTTCTCGGGGCCGGGCCGGAGCACGCACGCGGCGGTCGGCCGCCGCGCGAGCGTCGTGTCGTCCGCGATCCGGCCGAGCGCGACACGGTCGGTGAGGCCACCGCTCAGGGCGGGCGTGCGCGTGGAGAGGAACGACTCGACCCGCTCCTCGGCGGCCGTCACCGCGTCGGCGCTGCCGAGTGCCGCGCCGAGCCCGGCCAGCGCCTCGGCGAGCGGCTCGGCGAGCCGGCCCGGGTCGGTGACGTAGCCGGCGGGCAGGTGCGCGTCGTACGCCGGGTCGGCCAGCAGCTTCTCGACGGTGCGACGCAGCTCGTCGCGCCAGGTCAGCTGGTTGATGCCGAGGGTCACGTGCAGGGAGGTCTCCTGCTCGCTGCGGGCGGAGTGCGGGGTGCCGGTCGGCAGGTACATGCTCAGGCCCGGCTCGAGGGTGATCTGGCGGACCGTGCCCTCGCCGTCGGCCGGCACGCCGTCGCCGGCACCGCGGTCGACGATCTCCCACTGCTTGTGGCCGTGCGTCTGGAACACGAACACGTCGTGGGTGTCGCTGTGCCGGGCGAACCCCTGGGCCCCGGGCGGCGTGAGGTAGGCGTTGGCCTGGCAGGGGTGGCCGAGCTCGAGCTCGAGGTCACGCACCAGCTGCGTCAGCGGCGGCCAGTAACGGTGCAGCCCCTGGAGCACCACGGTGGCGCCGCCCTCGAACAGGTCGAGGACCTTGCGCGGGTCGACCAGCCCGGTGAGCGGCGAGCCGGCCATGGTGGCCGACCTGGTGAACCGGGAGGTCGGGAGCACCTCGCCGTCCTGGGCCAGCCGCAGGGCAGGTGCGCGCAGCGCGACCGATGTCAGCAGGTGGTCGACGTCGTCGAGGCTGAGCAGCCCGACCAGGTCGGCGGGGTCGGTGTGGTGCAGGTGCACCTGCGACGCCCATACCTTAGCGAGGAAGGTCTGGGCGTCACCGCTGAGCAGGTCCAGCGCGCCGCGGCTCGAGGAGCTGCGTGCGGCCGGGGATCCGGAGGCGCTCACTCAGGCGTCGGTCCCGTCGGCGTCGCCGCCGTCGGTGGAGTCGCCGTCGGTCACGTCTGTGCTGTCGCCGTCGCTGGCGTCGCCATCCGTCGCGTCCGTGCTGTCGCCGTCGGTGCCGTCGGCGTCACCGCCGGGCTGGGGAGCGCTGCCGGTGCCGGGCAGCGTCTCGATGTCCTCGTCGGCCACGGGCTCGTTGGGCGTGGTGGTCATGGTTCCTCCTGACTTCGTCGCACGATGCGGCGTCGGTGCCGTCGTACCCGGCGTGGGGGGTCACAAACGTCACGAGACGGTCAGCCGATGACGGGCTCGGTGACCGTGGAGAAGGCCCCGCACCGGGCCGCGTGCAGGGGTTGGCCGGCGGCCGCATAGAGGCTCTGCGCCTCCCGCAGCAGCGCGGCGGTGTCGTCGGGTCGCCCCTCGGCGGCGGCGACGTGGGCCCTGGCCTCGGCGACCGCCGCGGCCCAGGCGCTGCCTTCCCAGCGTGCCGCGGACTCCTCGGCGGCCGCGAGCCAGCGTCGGGCGTCGTCGACGTCTCCGACGTCCGCGCACGCCATGGCGGCGGGCACCGCCAGCATGACGTCGCAGAACGGGCAGTGGTCGGTCTCCCCCATCGTGGCCACGGCCTGGTCGACCACGCCGCGCGCCGCGTCCGCGTCCGGAGCGGCCGCGATCATCGACCCGTAGACCCGCTGCAGCAGGTGCAGGCCGATCACCGTGAACCGGCCCAGCGGCAGCGCACGGGCCAGCAACCGGCCGGCCTCCTCGCGCTCGCCGCGGGCCAGCCGGACCTCCGCGAGCCGCTGCAGGCAGTGGGCCTCGCCGGCCGGGGCGTCGATGTCGCGGTGCAGGTCCAGCGCCTCGGTCAGCTCGCGGTCGGCCCGCTCCAGGTCGCCCATGAGCAGTGCGGCCTCGCCGATCAGGGCCGTGGCAAAGGCGACCCCCCGCAGCGCTCCGGCCCGCGCCGCGCGGCGTCGCAGCTCCTCGGTCTCGGCGATCACCTCCGGGTAGGGCACGGGCCCGTAGAGCAGGTACTCCGCCACGCACAGGTGGGCGTCGAAGAGGGCGGTGGCCAACCGCTCCTTGCCCTGCGTACGACGCAGCTCGCTGCGGAACCGCTCGAACCACTCGCCGCGCTGGTGGGCGATCAACCCCTGCAGCGACACCAGGTCGACCAGGTGCCACGGGTCGTCCGGGGCCTGCAGCAGCTCCCGGGCCCGGGCCGCCACGTCCCACGCGGCGTCGATGTCGCCGGAGAAGTAGGCGAGGTTGCCCTGCGCCAGCAGGATCGAGCTGTCCGCAGCGTCCCCCTCGAACGACATCCCCGCCAGCGCGGCGCGGGCCGTGTCGAGGTCGCCGGCGAAACCGGCGGCGCGGGCCAGCCGGGCCCGGGCGAGCCGGTTCGCCGTGCCCGTCGTCACCGCGACGGCCTCGCGGTAGGCGTCGATCGCCTCGGGATCGCCGAGGGCGAGCAGCAGGTCGCCGCGACGCGCGAGCAGGCGCGGTGCCTCCCCCGCCGAGACGTGGCCGCGCACCCCGTCGATGAGCGTGAGCGCGTCCCGGTAGGCGCCCAGCGCCCCGGCGCTCTCGACCGCCCGCACCACGAACGGGACCGCTCGCGAGGGCAGCCCCGCAGCCAGGTACTGGTGGGCCACCCGGCCCGGGGGCGCACCGAGATCGGCGAGTCGGTCGGCCACGCGATGGTGCGCGGCGGCGCGCGCGTGCGGCGCCATCTGCTCGATCAGCGCCTCGCGCACCAGGGCGTGCCGGAACCGGAAGCCGGGGTCGGCCGGCTCGACGACCCGCGCGGCCAGGGCCGCCTCGAGCTGCCGGTAGGTCTCGTCCTCGTCGGTGTCCGCGACGGCGAGCAGCTCGTCGGTGGTGAACATCGTGCCGAGCAGCGCCACCCGCTCGAAGGTCCGGAGCACCGCCTCGGGCAGGGGCGGCAGCAGGCCGCGGGTCCCCTCGGTCTTGCTCCGGCCGAGCTCGAGCGCGGCGAACGGCAGCCCGCCGCTGACCTCGACGATCCGGTCGGCATCCGGGTCGGCCAGCTCGGGAAACCGGTCGGCGAGCATCCGCCGGGTGGCCGCCGGGCTCAGGGCGCCGAGCTCGAGCCGCGTGCCGGTTCCCCGGGCGACGAGGCTCTCCACGACACGTGCCGCCGCGGCCGTGGTGGCGGGCCGAAGCGCCAGCGCGAGCACCGCGGACTCGCCCACCGCGCAGCGAGACAAGTAGTGCAGCAGCCGCAACGACGCCTCGTCCGCCTCGTGCAGGTCGTCGACCACCAGCAGCAGACCGTGCCCGGCGGACGCGAGCCGCAGCAGCTCGGCCGCCGCCACGAACAGCCGCTGGTGCCCCGACTCGCCGCTCCAGCTGACGTCGCGGCCCGACAGCGCCCGGTCGATCTCCTGGCGGTAGAGCTCCCCGAGACCGTCCAGCAGCGCCGGGTGCCGCCGGCACAGGTCGCTGAGCGCCTCGAGCACCGGCGCGTACGGCCAGGGTCCCTCCATCGCGGAGGCGGACCCCCGTCCGATCCGCCAGCCACGCTGCCGCGCCAAGCCCTCGGCCAGGTCCAGCACCGCCGTCTTGCCGACCCCGGGGACCCCGGTGACGACGACGGTGGACCCGTGCCCGTTCGCCGCCTCGTCGAACTGCCGGCGCAGCCGGTCCCCGACGGGACGGCGGCCGAACAGCCTGTGGGCGTTCTCCGCCAGGCGTCCGGCGGCACCTCCTGTCGCCGGCCCGGGACCGCCCACCCCCGACGAGGCTGCTGCCTCGAGGCGTGCGCGCAGCCTCTCGGCCTCCGGCCCGGGCGCGGTTCCGAGCTCGTGCCGCAGGGCCTGGTCCAGGCGCTCGAGCTGGCGCAGCGCGGCACGCAGGTCACCGCGGTCCGCGCTGGCGGTGGCCAGCTCCAGGTGGGCCTGCTCGTCGGCAGGTTCCAGCTGGAGCAGGTCCTCCCACCGCCGTGCCTGACGCAGCAGCTGCAGGTGCAGGACGTGGGCGCGGTCGCGTGCCGGTTCGGACCAGGGCTCGTAGAGGTCGTCGGGAAGCAGCGTGCCGCCGTGCAGGGCCAAGGCCGCCGAGACCTGGTCCTCGTCGGAGCCCGCGAGCGCGGAACGCCCGATCTCCTCGAACTCGTCGAAGTCCACCCGGACCACGTCGCCGAGCGCCACGACCTCCTGCCGCAACGCCAGGAGCCGACCACCGCTCCCGAGCGCCTTGCGCGCGTAGTGCGCGGCCTTGTGCAGCCGGGGGCCGGCCGACGCCGGGTCGAGCCCCGGCCACAGCGCCTCCATCACCTGCTCGCGGTGCAGCCGGTGACCGGGGGTGAGCGCGAGGAGCTTCACCACCGAGGCGGCCTGACGGCGCGACCAGGCCTCTTCCGGCACCGGGACACCGTCCACGGTCACCACGAAGCCCCCGAGCACCCTGATCGCCACGGTCATGGAGGCCCGACCTTTCCGAACCGTCCCAGGCTAGCCAGCGCTCCCGACTCTGTCAGGGAGGATCTTCGTGGAGGAAACGGGGCGCTCGCGGCCTAACGGGCGGTTGAGGTGGTCGACCTCGTCGCTCATCGCGGCGTTCACGGCACGCAGCAGCACCCGCACCCGGTCGAGGTCCCAGGCGAAGGAGGCGACCGCGTCGGTCGCCTCGAACAGCCGCCGGGACAACCGGTCGCGGGTGGCCTGGTAGGCCGCCATCGCGGGTCGGTTCCCGCGCGCCGTCGCCGAGCGTCTGGAGAACCGCGGTGGCCAGGAGGTCGGCATCGCGCAGCGCGTCGGTCATGCCGTGCGCGGTGGCGGGGTCCTTGAAGTAGGCCGCGTCGCCCACCAGGGCCCAGCCCCGCCCCCACGACTGCCTGACGTGACCGGTGGCGCCTGCCCAGCCGTGGATCCGGCCCGCCGGCGAGGCTCCGCGGACGCGGTCGGCCAGGCCGGGCGCCGCCGCGGCCATCAGCCGGACGAAGGCGCCGTCGGTGCCGGCGCGTCGTTCCTCGCGCATCCGGCCCGGCGTGGTGGCCACGAAGGCGAGCGTCTCGCCGTCCTCGGTGGGGATGAGTCCCGCGGTGGCACCCTCGCCGTACGCCCACTCGTAGCCTGCTGCGGGCAGCTCGGTGAAGTACCGGTAGAGCACCGCACCAGCGTGCCGCCCCCGGCGCAGGACGTGCGCGCGCACCTGTGCGGCGACGGTCGAGCGCAGCCCGTCGGCCCCGACGGTGATCGCGGCCCGGAGGTCATGGCGTACGCCGGCCGGTCCCACCAGGCGGACTCCACGCACCCGTCCGTCCGTCCCGCGGAGCACCTCGCTGACCGCGGTGTCGTGCCGGACGTCCGCTCCGGCATCCGCGGCCGCATCGACCAGGACCCGGTCGAGCGTGCGCCGCCGGGGCGCGTAGAGCGCGTCGACGCCGGCATAGGGCCGGATGGCCACGCCCACGGTCTCGCCGTCGGCGTAGTGGAACAGCGTGTGGCGCACGGGTGGAAGGCCGGTGGAGACCACGGTGTCCAGCACGCCCCATCGGGCGAGCTGCATGACCCCGGCCCGCATCAGCGCATGCGTGGACACCGTGTCGCTGCCGTACGACGAGCGCTCGACGAGAGCGACCCGGACACCGGCTCGCGCCAGCAGCAGCGCAGTGGAGGCGCCTGCGACCCGGCCGCCGACCACCACGACGTCGTAGCCGGTCATGACGCTGTCTCCTCGCCTGACCGCAGGGCCTCCCCGGCTGCGGCGAGCTCCCGCGCCGACTCCGCGTGCCCGAGCAGGTGCCGCACGACCGCCGTGGCGTCGTGCCGCGCGCCGCCGATGAATCCCGAGTCCCGGCGGTGCTGGAACCGCTGGCCCACGACGTAGAGGCCGGGCAGCTCCGTCACCCCGCGCCGCTGCCGGATGCTGCCGTCCGCATCGGTGACGGGCAGGCGCAACCAGCGGTTGTCGGGCCGGTAGCCGGTCGCGAGCACGACGGTGCCGATGCCCTCGGCGCGCAGGTCGACCCGGTCGGGGCTGTGCGGCACCGGGACCGGCGCCGGGCGGACCGGGTCCCACACCTCACGGCTGAGTCCCGTGGCCTCCACGTGGACGTCGACCGCGTCGAGGAAGCGGTGCATCCGCGCGTCCGCGTCCGCAACGGTGTCGTCCAGCCCGTCGTCGAACCGGAGCGTCCGTCCCTCGGCGCCGAGCAGACGCCCGACCAGCCGCACACCTTGCCGTTGCAGCACCCCGAGGTCGAGGTCGCGGGCGTAGCCGTCCGGGTCGTTGCGACCGACGAGCTGCATCGACGGCTCACGCCTGGCGGCGACGGGGTCGGGCATGGTGTCGATCGTGCGCGCCAGCCTCCCGGTCACCTCCAGCCACCAGAAGGCGTCCATGCCCCGGTAGCGCCGCGGCGTCCGGGTGTGCCGGCCGACGGCGAGCACGACCTCGCGCCCGGCGCGACTGAGCTCGTCGGCGATCTGCGTGCCCGTCGACGAGGCGCCGACCACCAGCACGCCGCCCGGAGCGAGCCGGTCGGGGGTGCGGTACCGGTTCGCCGGCACGACGAGCGGCGTGTACTCCCACCGCTCCCCCTCCGGTCCGGCCAGACCGGCGGGCACTACGGGTCGTCCGTGCGGTCCGGTGGCGACGACGACCTGGCGGGAGTGCAGGGTGCCGCCGTCGGTCACCACCCGGTAGCGCGGGGCGCTCGGATCGCTGGCCGCACGGCCCGTCGCGTCGACGCGCAGGACCGTGGTGTCGTCGAGGAGCGGGGCGTCGAACGAACCGGCGTACATCTCGAGCAGCCGCACGAGCTGGTCCTTGGTGAGGTAGCCGTCGGGGTCGGCGCCGGCGTAGGTCCACCCGGGCAGCCGCGTCATCCAGGCGGGGGTCAGCAGGTGCAGGGAGTCCCAGCGCTCGCTGCGCCACCGCTCACCGACCCGCCCTCGCTCGAGCACGACGTGGTCGTGCCCGGCGGCGCTCAGCAGCCGGCTCACGGCCAGACCTGCGTGCCCGGCGCCGATCACGATCGTGTCGACGGTCTCGTTGCTGAACATGACGATCCTTCCGGAGGTGCTCGAGAAGACAGAAGCGGTGCTGCGTGTGCGGGGACGTGTGCGAGGCGGGGCCGGCCGGCGTGGGGGGTGTGCCCGCCGGCCCCGCTACGTCGAGGGCCCGAGCGCTCAGCCGACGACGACGTCGATGGCCACCGGGGTGGGGTTGGTCAGCACGTCATAAACGGCCGAGCGGCGGCGGGACTGCTCGACCAGGCCGCGCAGCGTCTCGGCGTCGGCGTCGCCCTCCACGTGGAAGGTGACGCGGATCTGCTCGAAGCCGTTGCGCACCGTGCCGTCGGACAGGCCGAGGATGCCCAGCAGGTCGATGTCGCCCTCGACGGTCGAGGTGACCTTGGTCAGCTCGACCCCCCGGGCTGCCGCGATGTTGGCGAGTCCCGCGGTGATGCACGCGGCGATGGCGTGCAGCTGTTAGTGGAGGGGTGTCGGCGCGTTGTCCCCGCCGACAAGCACCGCGGGGTGGTCGGCGTCGACCACGGTCACCTGCTTGTGCTGCATCTCCTGGCCGGCACCGTAGAAACCGGACATCGTCGACCGGCTGTGCGTCCCGTCGACCCAGGTGTTGGCGGCCCGGAACGGGATCTTCGCGATGTCCGGCTCGCCCTTGCCGGCGTCGAGGGTGGCGAACAGCGTCGCGGTGTCCACGCCGTTGCGACGGGGGATCTCGGTGGTGGTGGTCAT
>JBQCEF010000576.1:0-5961 GCA_051960495.1 Nocardioides sp.
GACCGTGTCGATCCCGAGCGCCGCCAGCTTCCGGCCGGTCTTCGCACCGATCCCCCACAACGCGGTGGTCGGCCGCTCGCCCATCACCTCGAACCAGTCGTCCGCGGTCAGCTGCCACACCCCGCGCGGCTTGCCGAAGTCGGTGGCGATCTTGGCGCGCAGCTTGTTGTCGCCGATGCCGACCGAGCAGTGCAGCCCGGTCGCGTCGAGGACCGCGGCCCGCACCGCCTCGGCGAACGCCTGCGGGTCGTCGGTGTCGACGCCCAGGAACGCCTCGTCCCAGCCGAGCACCTCGACCGGGACGTCGAAGGAGCGCAGCGTGTCCATCACCCGGGCCGAGGCGGCCTCGTAGGCCGGGGCGTCGACCGGGAGGAAGACCGCGTCGGGGCACTTCCGGGCCGCGGTGCGCAGCGGCATCCCCGACCCGATTCCGTGCTCGCGCGCCTCGTAGGACGCCGTCGACACCACCCCGCGCTCGGTCGGGTCGCCGCGGCCGCCCACGACGACCGGCAGCCCCGCGAGCTCGGGTCGGCGCAGCACCTCGACCGCGGCGATGAACTGGTCGAGGTCGACGTGCAGGACCCAGGGCGCCATGGCGCCAGTGTGCCCGTGCCTGCACGGTAGGTTCGGGCGCCATGAGCAACGAGAGCAATGCGGACAACCCCGTGATCGTCATCGTCGGCGCCGGCCCCGGCCTCGGCGCGGCGGTGGCGCGGCGCTACGGACGGGCCGGGTACGACGTGGCCCTGCTCGCGCGGAACGCGCAGCAGCTCGACGAGCTGGGGTCCGCGCTCCAGGCCGAGGGGATCACCGCCGGGTGGAGCGCCGTCGACGTCACCGACGACGAGGCGCTCCGCGTGGCGATCGAACGGTTCTCCCAGCACGCCGGCCACCTCGACGTCCTGCACTTCAACCCGAGCGCCTTCCGGCACGAGGGTCCTCTGGAGCTGACGCCAGACGAGCTGCTCGAGGACGTCCGCCTCGGGGTCGGCGCGTTGCTGACCGCGGTCCAGGCAGCCCGCCCCGCGATGGCCGCCGGCGCGCGGATCACCGCCACCGGGAGCATGGCCGCGGACCGGCCGTGGCACGAGGCGGCGTCGCTCGGCGTCCAGAAGGCCGGGCTGCGCAACCTGGTGCGCAGCATCGACACCGCGCTGCGCCCCGACGGGATCCGCGCCGTCTCCGTCACCGTCAACGGCACCCTCGAGGCCGGGACCGCCTTCGACCCGGACCGGGTCGCCGAGGCGCTGTTCGCCGCGGCGCGCCAGGACGAGTCGTCATGGCGCAACGAGGTTCCCTACGACGGCTGAGCGCCGTCGACCGGGGTCATCAGTCGGGTCAGGTCGAGGTGTCCGGGGACACGATGTGCGCATCCGGGCCCGGATACACCAGGCCCTCCTGGCCGTCGGCCCACCGCACGACGTACGGCGGCGCACCGTTCTCGCCGTGCACCTCGAGGATCTCACCGGCCCGCCGTGGTGTGTCCACGGTCCGGCCCTCCACGAGCAGCTGGTCTCCCACGTTCGCGCGCATGTCATCACGATCCGCCGGGATCAACCTCATCGCAAGAGTCCCGTGCGGTTCGGTCAGTCGGCGAGCTCGCCGTCGTCGCCGAGGTTGCCGATCGCGCACACCTGCGCGTCAGCGAACCGGCACGCCTGCTCCACCATCCACGCCAGCATTCCGAGCATCACTCGCCTCCTGGGCCGTCCCTCCCCCGAACGTGCCTCCAGGGTTCCCACGGGCGAGATGTACGAAACCGGCGAAATCGTCCAGTGGGACGGGTCAGCGCCGGACGCGGACCGCTGAGCTGCGCGCGCCCAACAGATGCTCGTCGCCGCGGTAGACCCACCGGAAGTACGCCGCGCGCCGCGGCTTCTGCTTCAGGTGGACCAGACCCCTCCACGAGCTGACGTCGCGCCCGACCCGGACCCAGTCGCCGCCGGCGTACCGGCGCTCGAGGACCACGCGCGCGCCGGCCACGGGCGTGCCGTCCACGCGCAGCATCCTGCCGACCACGACGTGGCGGTGGGCTTTCCAGCGCGCCCTGACGTGCGTGCGCGTCTTGACGAGGACCGCCGGCGAGGTGCTCGGCTCCAGGCCGGCGTCGGGGTCGCCGAGGTAGGCGAACCGGTACCACCCGCCGACGCGCGGGCCCTCCACCTGCACCGAGCCGTCCGCCGCGCTGATCAGGCCGGCGACGACGCGCTGCCACCGATCGCCCGTGGCCGACCGGGCCTGGAGCTCGACGGGTGCAGCCGCGACCGCCAGGCCGGTGGTCTGGGCGGTCAGCACCGCGCGGATGCGCACGGGATCGCCGGCGGTGACCGTCGGGACGCTCCAGGTCGTCGCCTCGCCCGCAACCGGCGGCGTCCCGCCGTCGACCGTCCCGCCGCCGGTCCCGCCGTCGACGGTCCCGCCTCCCGGCGCCGCATCCGCGTCGAGGAAGCTGGACCGCGCGGTGTTCCAGTGGTCGTGCAGGAAGTTGCCGGGCTCGGGGTCGGTGTTGAAGTAGTCGTCGTGGTTGCAGTCGAGCAGCTGCTCCTGGGCCGAGGGGCACACGCTCCGCATCGTCACGCCGGCACGGTCGACGTAGCACATCAGGTCGGCCTCGTCGGTGCAGTGACTCGCCGGGGTCGCGTGCGGGGCACCGGAGAGCACGCTGCCGAGGTTGTGGGTCAGCTCGTGGGCCGCCACCGAGTGCCCACTCGCCGACCAGCACGGTGCGTCGACCCTCGCGTACGACGCCGCCCGCCCGTCGTTCATGTTGTTCGACATGGCCGGGTCCTCGTAGAGCGTGCCCACGCCGCACAGCGCCGCCGCGTCGGTGAAGGCGAGGTACTTGCGGGCCGGGTCCGTCAGGCCGGACGCCTGGAGCGCCTTGATGGTGGAGGTGAAGTCGCGCAGCGAGCCGGCCGGGACCACGACCTCCGGGATCACCGGCACGCAGCTGCCGTCGTGCACCCACCGCACCCGTCGGTCACCGCCGGTCTGCTGCGCCGACAGCGCGAACACGTCGTCGACGTTGGCGACCTCGTTGCGCAGGATCGGCAGCACCGAGTCGTAGCGCGAGGGCGTCGTCGCCTCCCGGAGGTAGAGCGCCTGGACCCGGTTGCCGTCGGCGCCGGTGCCACTGCAGGACGGGGCGACGTGCTGGGCCAGGCCGAGGGTGCTCGGCTTGCCGCTCGGGACCGACGCGGCCTGGGTCGCGGCGAGGTCGGTCGCGCCGTCCGCGGCGACGAGCAGGCCGGCGGCCTCGTAGAGCGAGGCGGTGTCGGTCGGGTCCGACATGCTCACGCCCTCGGGTGTCGGGTCGACATGGACCTCGCCGAGGTCCTCGAACCCGGGCAGCACCTTCGCGGCGCCGCTCATGTCGACCGGCACCGGACCCGAGCGGTCCGTCGCGGCAGGCGGGGTGGCCGGGGCCGGGGTGGCCGGGGCCGGGTGCGGGACCGTGCTCTCGAGCACCGTGCGCGCGGACGCGGGGACCGCGCGGATCACCACTCCGGGGGCGGTGGCCTGCACCGGGTCTAGGAAGCTGTCGTCGGCGACCGGCACGTCCAGCCGCACGACCGACCGACTTGTCGCGGCCGGCTCGGTGGGCTCGGCCGCGAGGGACACGGCGAAGGTCACGGCGCCCACGGCGGCAAGGCTGCCGACGACAAGGCGCGCGACAGCGCTTGACGACACGATGTGGTTCTCCCAAGGGTGGTGGCTCACCCCGGTTATCGGCCCCGGCGCCGGGGCTCTTGAGGTGGCCCGCACCACTGCCCGCGATCAGTGGATTCCCCTGCGGAGACCGGGATCTTCTGCCACGATGCCCCGGTGCCGAGGGGCTCCCGAACGCGAGAATCGCGCACGGGCGAGCTTCTCCGGCACCGGCGACGCGACGGGGCGCGAGAACTGCGCATGGGCGCCCTTCCCGCACCACCCATTGCCGGCCGGGCCGGCCGGGCCGGCCCGGCCGGCCCGCGGCGAACCCCTTGTGTGGAACCACTGCAACGAGGAAGGATCCGTCTCCACGACGAAGGGGGCACCTTGCCGGCACCGATCGACCCGACCTCCGCCGCGTTCCTGCTGGCGGAGAATCGCAGGCAGCCGATGCATGTCGGCGGCCTCCAGCTGTTCCGCAAGCCGGAGGGCGCCGGACGCGACTACGCCCGCGAGCTCTACGAGTCGATGTCCGGTGTGGACCAGATCGCGCCGCTGTTCCTCAAGCGGCCGCGCCGGTCCCTGGCCACCGCCGGGCAGTGGGTCTGGGCCGAGGACACCGAGTTCGACATCGAGTACCACGTCCGGCACAGCGCGCTCCCGAAGCCGGGGCGGGTCCGCGAGCTGCTCGAGCTCTGCTCACGGCTGCACGGGACCCGGCTCGCCCGCGAGCGCCCGCTGTGGGAGGCCCACGTGATCGAGGGGCTGCGTGACGGGCGCATCGCGATGTACACCAAGATCCACCACGCGCTCGTAGACGGCGTCTCCTCGATGCGGCTGCTGCAGAGCGTGCTGAGCACCGACCCCGACCGCCGCGACATGCCGCCGCCGTGGGGAGCGCGTCCGGCCTCGGCGCGGGCGGAGCAGCACCGGGCCGAGCACGACCAGCACCTGATGGACCTGCCGCTGAGCGCGTTCCGCTCGGCCTTCGCGCTCACCGCCGACGCGGCGGGGCTGCCCGGCGCGCTCGTCAAGACCATCAGCCGTGGCGTGCGCAACGAGACCTCGGCGCTGTCGCTCTCCGCCCCGCGGACGATCATCAACGACCGGATCACCGGCGCCCGCCGGTTCGCCGCCCAGGACTGGCCGATCGAGCGGATGCGCGCCATCGGCAAGGCCTCCGGCACCACGATCAACGACGTCGTCCTCGCGATGTGCAGCGGCGCCATGCGGACCTACCTCGCGGAGCTCGACGCGCTGCCTGACGCACCCCTGGTCGCCATGGTGCCGGTCGGCCTGCAGGCCAAGCACGCCCAGACCGCCTCGGCCGAGGGCGGCAACGCCGTCGGCGCCGTAATGGTCAAGCTCGGCACGGACCTCGAGGACCCGGCCGACCGGCTGCAGGCGGTCCACCGGTCCATGCTGGCCGGCAAGGAGGCGCTGGGATCGATGACGCCGATGCAGATCCTGGCCATGAGCGCGATCGGCATGGCGCCGGCGCTGGTGACCCCGATGCTCCGGCTCCAGGGCATCGCACGGCCGCCGTTCAACCTGATCATCTCCAACGTCCCCGGACCGAGGACGCCGCACTTCTACAACGGCGCCGAGCTCGTCGGGATGTACCCGCTGTCGATCCCGATCCACGGCATGGCGCTCAACATCACCTGCACGTCGTACGCCGGCAGCCTCGGGTTCGGCCTGACGGGCTGCCGGCGCACCGTGCCGCGCCTGCAGCGGTTGCTCACCCACCTCGACGACGAGCTCGCCGCCCTCGAGAAGGCCGCCGGGGTCGCGTGATGAACCGCGTGCCCTCGATGGTCGAGCTGCTCCGGACCAACGACCCGGCGATGATCTCGGTCGTCGAGGGACTGCTCTCCGCCGAGGACATCCCCTACCAGGTCGCCGACCGCAACATGAGCGTGCTCGAGGGCTCGATCGGCGTCATCCAGGTGCGGATCCTGGTGCCCGAGGAGCACGAGGAGCAGGCCCGGGAGCTGCTCACCGATGCCGAGCTCGGCCAGTGGCTGCGCGGCAAGGGTGCGCGGCGCGGTCGGCGTCAGAACAGCGACAACGCGTAGAGGCCGACGAGGGCCACCACCAGCACGAGGGCGACCGCACGCACCCAGGTCGCCCATGGGGTCGGGCGGGGGCCGTTCTGTTCCTCGCTCATGGGGCGAGGTTAGCGGGACACCCGAAGAACGTCCGGCGGCTCGGGACGTTCGGCCCTGTGGTGATACCCCCCGGGGTGTGAGGATGAGGCTGCACCCGAGACAAGGAGCGTCGAGCCATGACGTCTGGAACCGTGACCGC
>JBQCEF010000577.1:0-4774 GCA_051960495.1 Nocardioides sp.
CGGCGTACCTCGGTCCGCCGGTCCAGCAGCGTCGGCGGGTCCACCCCGCGCGGCGCGCGCAGCGGCACGGCTGCGGCCCCGACCCCTGCGAGTCCCTCCTGCAGGCCGGCCAGCTCGGTCACCGGCACCCAGCCGGCGAGGGCCGCCACGTCCTGGTGGACGACCGCATCAGCCGCGTAGGTCGCCAGCTCTGCCTCGCCGGCGGCCAGGTCGGCTCGGCCGGAACGCTCGAGCTCTCCCGGCTCCGGGGGCGTAACGCTCAGCCGCACGTCGGCGCCGCCGGCGGCATGCTCGGACGAGGTGCGGTCGATCTCCACGACGCCCGCGTCGGCGACCCGGACCAGCAGGTCGCGCAGCCCGGCAGCGGGAGCGACCAGGGCCACCCGCTGCATCCGCACCGGCGCGCCGGCGTCACGCCAGGGCATCGAAGACCTCCATCTCGGCACCGGAGCCACCGCGGGCCGCGGTCTCGAGCGCCGCGCGGACCCGCCACGCGTCGACACCGAGCACGGCCGCCGCGCCCACCCCGGGGCCCTGGTCATAGCCGGATCCGCGCAGCAGGCCGAACCCGTCACGCTCGACCCGCTGCCACCAGGCGACCTCGGCGCGCCACAGACCGCCGGCGTCGTCGACCCCGTCGAGCACCCAGGTGGCGTCACCGGGCAGGCCGCGACGAACCGCCGCGAGGTCGGGCGACGGGCCCGTGAGCGCGGTGACGAAGGCCGGCCCGAGCACGTAGCCGGCCCGCTGCTGCAGCACCGCCGGGAGCGGACGCTGCTCGAGCAGCACCTCCCGCAGCACCACCAGAGCAGCCGCCGCGCGCGCCCAGGGTGCCGCCTGCGGGATCCCCGCGACCACGGCGTCGGCCCAGGCGAGCCGGAGGCCGAGCACGAGGTCGCGCCGGGTGCGCACCTCGCGCAGCCGCCAGGGGGACGTGCCGAGCACGCTCGCCGCTGCGTCCAGCGACGTCGTCGCCGCCACCCGGGTCCAGGCGGTGTCGAGGGTGCCGAGCGCGTACGTCGGGCCCGGCGGGTCGCCGTCGAGCAGCGCGAGGTGCTCGTCGACGTTGGCCAGCTCGAACGCCGCGGCCAGCAGGCGGACCACGTCGGCACCCGGCCACGGGAGCCAGCCGGCCAGCACCCGCATGTTCCACAGCAGAGTCGCCGCGGCGGCGTGCTGCGCCTGCTCGAGGCTCTGTCCCGGCTGCACGTCGTGGCCGTACGGCGTGCCCGCGAGCGTGGCGACCGCGTCGGCCAGCCCCGCCTTCGCGGCGACCGAGCGCGCTCCGGCCGCTCCGACGCGCCGCCGCGCGAGGGCCTTCGCGCGCACAACCCCGGCGACCCACGAGGTGCTCACGGCCCGGGCCCGTTCGCGGTGTCGAGGGCCGCCCTGGTGCGGCTGACCACCCGGTCGACGAGCGCGGGCATCCGCTCCGCCGCTCGCCGCCGCAGCTCCTCGACGTCTCGCTCGGCCCCGGCCCGCAGCGCCGCGCTCTCCTCGGTGACCTTCGTGCTGGTCCGGAGTGCGGCCGCACTGCGCTCCGCGGCCTCGTCGCGGCGCGCCGCTGCCACGACGGACGCTGCTCGTTCCAGCGTCTGCTGGCGTCGGTGCTCGGCCTCGGAGGACGCCTCGGCACGGATGGCAGCGGCCTGCTCCTGCGCCTCCGCGAGGGCGCTGAACACGGGGGCGAGCTCCGCCCCGATCTCCGCCACCCGGTCGGCTGGGACGCCCACGTTCGAGGCCGCTCCCGGCGTGCCGGCGGGCCGGAAGCGCTGCAAGATGTCCCGGGATCGCGGCATCTGCCCTCCCGTCGCACGGTTCCCCCGCGTTTCACGCTAGGTCGTTCGGGGCGGGCGCCGCAGAGACGGACGCCCGTGCGCCGGGGGCCTTTGGTCCCGGGGTCGTGCCGTGGTCGCGGGATCGCTCAGCCGGCCGGGACGAATCCCTCGGTGCGTTCCCCGTCGATGAGGTAGTGCCCGTCGTCGTACGAGAGGTCCAGCACGGTCGGTCGCTTGCCGGTTCCGAAGTTCTCGAAACGGACGCGGTAGCTGACCGCGAGCGCCTCGGGATCGGCCGAGATCTCGAGGATCCGTCCGCGACCGACGCCGTCCCAGAAGTCGCGGTAGTGGGACAGGCCGCCGCTCTCCCGCTGGAACTTCGGCGTGAGCATCGTCCAGGCGGTGTCGGGATCGGTCGAGAGGGCGGCGACGTAGTCGCGGATGAAGGTCTTGATCCCACGAGCGGTCGGCCCCGTCGGGGGCGACGCTTGGGAGGACGGGCTCTCCGAGGGCGTGGCCGACGCTGCCGAGGAGGGCGTGGACGAGGGCGACTGTGCGGCGGTGTCCGCCGGGTCGTCGCCGAGCTGGGCCACCAGCAGCCACCCCAGCAGCGCGACGACCACCACCCCCACGGCACCGATCAGCACCGGCCCGGTGCGTGGGCGTCCCCCGTCCTGTGGGGGGTGCGGGGCCTCCGGCTCCGGCGCGGGCGCCGCGGCGGGGACGGCGCCGAGCACCGCGGTGCGGTCCTCCGCCGCGTGGGCGGAGGCCGTCCGGCTGGCCGGGTCGGTGAGGAAGTCGCGCACCTGCTCCATCGACCAGCGCCGGCTCGGATCCTTGGCCATGGTGCCCTCGAGCATCGGCCCCAGCCAGCCGGCGTCGTCCAGGCGGGGCGGTTCCTCGTTGACGATCCGGTAGAGACCGCCGAGCACGTGGTCACCCATGTCGTACGGCGGGTGGCCGGCCAGCGCGTGGAACGCGGTCGCCCCGAACGCCCACACGTCCACGGCCTCGTCGCCGCGCTGACCGGCCGCCACCTCGGGAGGCAGGTAGGCCGGGGAGCCGGTGACCAGGCCGGTCTGGGTCAACGACGGATCGGTCGTGGTCCGCGCGATCCCGAAGTCGGTGAGCTTCACCCTCCGGCGGCTGTCGACGAGGATGTTGGAGGGCTTCACGTCGCGGTGCACGATGCCGGCGGCATGGGCGGCGGCGAGCGCGTCGGCCACCTGCCGCAGCAGCGGCGCCGCGTCGTCGGGCGAGAGCCGCCCCTCCTCGCGGATCAGCTGCGCCAGTGTGGTGCCGCGGACGTACTCCATCACCAGCCACCGGTCGCCCGAGGCATCGTCGGCGACGAGGTTGAACACCGCGACGACGTTCGGGTGGTTGAGCTGGGCGGCCAGCCGTGCCTCGCGCTCGGCCCGCACGAGGTCGGTGCGGTCAGCCGACGGGAGCAGCCCGATCCGCTTCAGCGCGACCTGGCGTCCGAGCACCTCGTCGGTGGCGAGCCACACCGCGCCCATGCCGCCGCGCCCGATCTCCCGCTCGAGCGAGTACCTGCCTGCGATCACCCAGAGCCTTCCGTCACCGAAGGGCGCGCTGCCCTGGTCGATCGTAGGCGGAGTGCCGCCGGGGCGGTCGGTCAGGTCAGCGCGTCCACCGAGGCGGTCCGCACCCGGGCGCGAGCCACCTCTGCGAGCCGATCGTCGAGCGTGATGAAGGCGTCGGCGTGCAGCTGGGTGAGGGCGATGTACTCGGCGTCGTAGGTGTCCTTCAGGCCGAGCTGCTCGGCGACCTGCCAAGCCACCCGTTGCAGCACCCGGTCGCCCAACAACCGGATCCGCATGCCCCGCACGCGGTCGAGCACGCCAGCCGCCTCCTGATCGGTCATCCGCTCGCGCTGCACCTGCTGGTAGAGCAGGCTGAGCAGCTGGGAACGGATCAGCGTCGGTGCGAGCAGCTCATGGTCGGTGCTGATGGCGACCCCGTGCTGCGCCAGCCGCAGTGCGACCTCGGGTCCGATGACGAACTTGGTCATCGTGCCTCCTCGCCGGCTGAGCTCGTCGGGAGCGACAGGACCACCTCAACCATTCGCGAGCTCCTTCGGTGCGATCTTCATGGTCATCACGCAGTTCTTCTGGCCCTTGGGCCGTTCGAAGGTGAAGCCGGCCTGCTCGTACATCCGGCGGGTGCCGTTGTAGAGGAACGACGACGACATCTTCTTGCCCGCCGGTTGCTTCGACATGTCGTGCGGGTAGCCCTCGACCACCCCGCCGCCGGCCTCCGCGATGAGGTCGAGCGCCCCGCGCAGCGCCATCGCGGCGACCCCGCCCCGCCGGTATCGGCGGTCGACGAAGATGCAGGTGATCCGGTAGTCGGGCAGCGCGACGAGTCCGGCCTCGTAGTCCTGGCGGTGATGGATGTTGGGCAGCTCCGCAGGTGGGCCGTACTGGGCCCAGGCCACCGCCTCGTCCCCGTCGAGCACGAGCGCTGCGTGCGCGCGCCCCTCCTGGACCAGGCAGTGCTTGAGGTCGCGGTTGCTCTCGTAGGTGCGCTCCTTGTCGCGGGACAGCGTGTGGAACCACGTGCACCAGCACCCACCGAAGACGCCGTTGTGACGGGCGACGAGGTCCGCGAAGGCCGGCCAGGTCTCCTCGCTCAGTGGCCGGATCTCCAGGGCGTCCAGCGTGGTCGTCTTGGGCATGCGACGAGGCTAGGACGCATTCCGGACGATCGACGTCCGGTCGGGCGCGCGTCGGGCCATGTCGGGATCAGCTCGGCGGAGCGCTGCCGTGCCGGTGCGCTACCTTCCACTCGCCGGCCTCGCGCCGGTAGACCTGCGTCGCGCGCAGGGTGTAGATCCTCGGCACCCCGTCGCCGACGCCGAGGTGTGCTCGAGCGCGACGGTGTAGGCGGCATCGCCGACCACCTCGGCCTCCAGCACCTCGAGCTCGAACGACGTGCAGTTCGAGAAGCTCTTCGCCAGGTGCGCGAAAAGC
>JBQCEF010000578.1:0-7268 GCA_051960495.1 Nocardioides sp.
TTGCTGCCGATCGCGGTGGTGCCGCACGCCAAGACAGACGAGGACAAGTTGGCCGTCGGTCTGCAGCGGCTGGCCGCCGAGGACCCGACGCTGCGCATCGAGCACAACGCGGAGACCCACCAGATCGTGCTGTGGACGATGGGCGAGGCGCACGCCGACGTCGTGCTGGACCGGCTCGAGAACCGCCACGGCGCCGCGGTCGACCAGGTCGAGCTGCGCGTGCCCCTGCGCGAGACGTTCGTGACCAAGGGCGAGGGCCACGGCCGGCACGTCAAGCAGTCCGGCGGCCACGGCCAGTACGCCGTCTGCGACATCACCGTCGAGCCGCTGCCCCAGGGGTCCGGGTTCGAGTTCGTCGACAAGGTCGTCGGCGGTGCCGTGCCGCGCCAGTTCATCCCCTCGGTGGAGAAGGGCGTCCGGTCGCAGATGGACAAGGGCCTCGTCGCGGGCTACCCCGCGGTGGACCTGCGGGTCACCCTCACCGACGGCAAGGCGCACAGCGTGGACAGCTCCGACATGGCGTTCCAGACCGCCGGTGCGCTCGCGCTGCGCGAGGCCGCGGCCGCGGCGAAGACGTGCCTGCTCGAGCCGGTCGACGAGATCGCGGTGCTGGTGCCCGACGACCTGGTCGGCACGGTGATGAGCGACCTGTCCGGCCGCCGGGGCCGGGTGCTCGGCAGCGAGCCGGTGGGCGAGGACCGCACGCTGGTGCGCGCCGAGGTGCCGCAGATCGAGATCACCCGCTACTCGATCGACCTGCGCGCGTCGTCCCACGGCGCCGCGTCGTTCGACCGCAGGTTCGTCCGCTACGAGCCGATGCCGGAGAACCTGGCCGCGAAGTTCAAGGAGAAGTAGCTCAGCGCGGGTCGGCGGGGTGCACCGCGAGCTGTGAACGGGAGGCCAGGTGGGCCTCGCAGTGCTCGACCAGGGCGTCGTACCCCGCCTGGCCCATCATCTCCACCAGCTCCCGCTCGTTGGAGACGTAGACCGGCTCCGGGGAGATGTGCGCCTCGGTGTTGCCCGAGCAGTACCAGTCGAGGTCGTGCCCGCCCGGACCCCAGCCGCGCCGGTCGTACTCGCCGATCGACACCTCGGTGTACTCCGTGCCGTCGGGGAGCTCGACGTCGCGGAACGAGCGGCGCAGCGGCAGCTGCCAGCAGACGTCGGGCTTGGTCTCGACGAAGTGCCGTCCGGTGCGCAGCGCGAGGCCGTGCAGGGCGCAGCCCTCGCCGCCGGGGAAGCCGGGCCGGTTGAGGAAGATGCAGGCGCCGTCCACCACGGCGGTCTTGCGGTCCCCCTCGTCGTCGGTCTCGATCCAGTTCTTGCCCTGCCCCTCGGCGTGGTACTGCCAGTGCTCGGGGTCGAGCTCCTTGACGAACCGCTTCACGCGCTTCTCGTCGTCCTTGTCGGAGAAGTGCGCGCCCAGCGTGCAGCAGCCGTCGTCGGGCCGGTCGGCGTAGATGCCGCAGCAGCCCTGGCCGAAGATGCAGGTCCACCGGGAGGTGAGCCAGGTCAGGTCGCAGCGGAACACCTGGGACTCGTCGGCGGGGTCGGGGAACTCCACCCAGGCGCGGGGAAAGACGAGGTCGACTTCGGGCACGCGCCCACCCTACGTGGAACCACCGATAGCCTCGTGCCATGAGGCTGGGCGTGCTGGACATCGGCTCGAACACCGGGCACCTGCTGGTGGTGGACGCGCACGGCGGCGCCGCCCCGCTGCCGGCGTACTCCTACAAGGAGCCGCTGCGCCTCGCCGAGCACCTCGCCGCCGACGGGGCGGTGACCGACAAGGGGATCGACGCGCTGACCCGCTTCGTCGGCGACGCGCTGGTCGTCGCCGGCGACAAGGGCTGCCAGGAGATCCTCGGGTTCGCCACCTCGGCGGTGCGGGACGCCAGCAACGGCGAGGAGGTGCTCGCCCACGTCGCGAGCGAGACCGGCGTGGGCATCGAGGTTCTGCCCGGCGAGGACGAGGCCCGGCTCACCTTCCTCGCGGTGCGCCGGTGGTTCGGCTGGTCGTCGGGCCGGCTCGCGGTCTTCGACATCGGCGGCGGCTCGCTCGAGATGGCGGTGGGCTCCGACGAGGCGCCCGACGTCGCCACCTCGCTGCCGCTGGGGGCCGGCCGGCTCAGCCGCGAGCTGCTCGACCGGGGTGGGGACGAGGAGGCCGTGCGCACGCTGCGGCTGCGGATCCGTTCCGAGATCGCCCGTGACGCCGGGGCCGTGCTGCGCGGCGGTCGTCCCGACCACGCCGTCGCGACCTCGAAGACCTTCCGCTCGCTGGCCCGGATCTGCGGAGCCGCGCCGTCCACGGAAGGCCCGCTGGTCCGCCGGGTGCTGCCTGCCGACGAGCTGGCCGGCAAGGTCCCGACGCTGATGGCGATGAGCCCCGAGGAGCTCGCCTCCCTGCCCGGCGTGTCCTCGAGCAGGACCCACCAGGTCGTCGCCGGCGCCCTCGTCGCCGACGCGGTGATGGACATCTTCGACCTCGCTGAGCTGGAGATCTGCCCGTGGGCGCTGCGTGAGGGGGTCATCCTCGAACGGCTCGACCGGATCAGCGTCATCCGCAGCCGGTCGAGCCAGGCTGGGTAGTGTCGTAGCCGTGATCGGTCTGTCCACCGCCTCGGTCTACCCCGAGACGACGGCGAAGGCCTTCGAGCTCGCCGCGCGCCTGGGGTACGACGCCGTCGAGGTCATGGTCGGCATCGACCCGATCAGCCAGGAGGTCGACGCCGTACGCCACCTCGCCGACTACCACCAGATGCCGGTGTGCGCGGTGCACGCGCCGTGCCTGCTGATCACCCAGCGGGTCTGGGGCACCGAGCCGTGGGGCAAGCTCGAGCGGTCCGCCGAGATGGCCCGGGCGGTCGGCGCCGACGTCGTCGTCGTGCACCCGCCGGTCCGCTGGCAGCGCGACTACGCGCGCGGGTTCGTCGAGGGCATCGCCGAGCTCGAGGAGCGCACCGGGATCGCGTTCGCGGTGGAGAACATGTACCCCTGGCGGGCGTCTCGCCGGCAGATGGAGGTCTACGCCCCCGGCTGGGACCCCTCCGCCCACGACTACGCCAACACCACGATCGACCTCTCGCACTCGGCGACCTCCCACTCCGACCCGGTCGCGATGGCCCGCCGCCTCGGCGACCGGCTGCGCCACATCCACCTCACCGACGGCACCGGCTCGGCCAAGGACGAGCACCTCGTCCCGGGTCGTGGCAACCAGCCGGTGGCCGAGCTGCTCGAGCACCTGGCGGGGCGCTCCTTCGAGGGGCACATCGTGGTGGAGATCAACACCCGCAAGGCGAGCAACCGCGAGGCGCGCGAGATCGACCTGGTGGAGTCGCTGGCGTTCACGAAGCTGAACTTCGAACGGGCTGCGGAACCCCAGTGATTCGACCATAGTTCGAGCCATGGGCAACAGCGCCGTCGTCGAGGTGCGCGACCTCCACGTCACCCGGGGCCGCAACCGGGCGCTCGCCGGGGTCGGCTTCACGACGCGTCCCGGGGAGGTCACCGGCCTGCTCGGGCCGTCGGGCTGCGGCAAGACGACGCTGATGCGAGCCCTCGTCGGGGTGCAGATCGTGGAGAGCGGCACCGTGACCGTGCTCGGCCTGCCGGCCGGCCACAAGGACCTGCGGCACCGGATCGGCTACGTGACGCAGGCGCCCAGCGTGTACGACGACCTCACCGTCTCGGAGAACCTCCGCTTCTTCGCCAAGGTGCTCGGTGCCGAGGACGGCGAGGTCAACCGGTGCATCGACGCCGTCGACCTCGGGGAGCAGCGCCACGACGTCGTGGCGAACCTGTCCGGCGGGCAGTGGTCACGGGCCTCACTGGCGGTCGCGCTGCTCGGTTCGCCGGAACTGCTCGTGCTCGACGAGCCGACAGTCGGCCTCGACCCGGTGCTGCGCCGCGACCTGTGGGCGATGTTCCACGAGCTCGCCGACGCCGGCGCGGCCGTGCTCGTGTCGAGCCACGTGATGGACGAGGCCGAGCGCTGCGACCGGCTGCTGCTGATGCGCGAGGGCCGGCTGCTCGCCGACGACACCCCGGCGGCACTGCTCGCGGCGACCGGCGCCCCCGACGTCGAGAGCGCCTTCCTCGCCCTGGTCGAGGGGGAGGCGCAGGCGTGATCACCCCGCGCATCCTGCTCGCCGTCACCACCCGGGTGCTGCGCCAGCTGCGACGCGACCACCGCACCGCGGCGATGCTGCTGGTGCTGCCCTGCGTGATCCTCACGCTGCTCTGGTGGATGTTCGACGCCGTGCCGACCGGAGCCGCCGGATTCGACAAGCTCGGCCCGCCGCTGCTCGCGCTGATCCCGTTCATCGTGATGTTCCTGGTCACGTCGGTGACCACGCTGCGCGAGCGCTCCTCCGGCACGCTCGAGCGGCTGCTGGCGATGCCCACCGGCAAGCTCGACTTCCTCGGCGGCTACGCACTGGCCTTCGGCCTCGTCGCCGCCGTCCAGTCCGCGCTGGCGGTGCTGCTGTGCGTGTGGGCGCTCGACCTCGACGTCGCCGGGTCGGTGTGGATCCTCGTGGTCGTCGCGGTGGCCGACGCGGTGCTCGGCAGCGCGCTGGGGCTGTTCGTGTCGGCGTTCGCGCGCACCGAGTTCCAGGCCGTGCAGTTCATGCCGGCGATCGTGATCCCCCAGATCCTGCTGTGCGGGCTCTTCGTGCCGCGCGACCAGATGCCCGGCGTGCTCTCCGCGATCTCCGACGTGCTGCCGCTGTCCTACGCCGTGGACGCGATGAGCAGCGTCGCCGGCACGACCGGGTCCGCCTTCGGCAACGTGGACGCCGGCGTCTGGGGCGACATCGGCGTCGTGGCGCTGTTCGCGGTGGCGGCCCTGGCCCTCGGCGCGGCGACCCTGCGTCGTCGTACGGCGTAGCCTTGGGCCGTCCGACGGCAACGCGGCCGCCGGACGAGACGCCTCAGGAGGAGCCTGGTGTTACGGCAGCCGCTGCTGATGCTCGCGCGCAGCGACAAGGTCAAGAACTTCGTCACCGCGATGCCGGTGTCGAGCGGCATCGTGTCGCGCTACGTGCCCGGTGAGACCACCGACAGCGCCGTCGACGCGACCCGCACCCTGATCGAGTCGGGCCTGCACGTGACGCTGGACTTCCTCGGCGAGGACACCCTCGACCGGGAGCAGGCCGACCAGACGGTGGCGGCGTACCTCGACGTGCTCAAGTCGCTGGTCGAGCACGGCCTCTCGCGCAACACCGAGGTCTCGGTGAAGCTGTCCGCGATCGGCCAGGCGCTGCCCGACCAGGGCGAGAAGATCGCGCTGGAGGGGGCGCGCACGATCTGCCAGGCGGCACGCAACGCCGGTACGACGGTCACCCTCGACATGGAGGACCACACCACCACCGACTCGACGCTCGGGATCCTGCGCGAGCTGCGCAAGGACTTCCCCGAGACCGGCGCGGTGCTCCAGGCCTACCTGCGTCGCACCGAGGCCGATTGCCGCGACCTCGCCTACGAGGGCTCGCGGGTCCGGCTGTGCAAGGGCGCCTACAACGAGCCCGAGTCGGTGGCCTTCCAGGACAAGCACGAGGTCGACAAGTCCTACGTGCGCTGCCTCAAGGTGCTGATGGCCGGGCAGGGGTATCCGATGGTCGCCTCCCACGACCCGCGGATGGTCGACATCGCCGGGGCGCTCGCGACCCAGAACGGCCGCGCCCAGGGCACCTACGAGTACCAGATGCTGTTCGGCATCCGTCCCGACGAGCAGCGCCGGCTGGCGGAGGCGGGCGAGAAGGTCCGGGTCTACCTGCCCTACGGCCAGGAGTGGTACGGCTACCTGATGCGCCGCCTCGCGGAGCGACCGAGCAACCTCACGTTCTTCCTGCGTTCCCTGGTCAGCACCAAGTGAGATGAGGCAGTCACGATGACACAAGTCGCGATCATCGGCGCCGGCGTGATGGGCGAGACCCTGCTCTCCGGCCTGGTGCGGGCCGGCCGGCGGGTCGACGACCTGCTCGTCGGCGAGAAGCGCCGCGAGCGGGCCGCGGAGCTCTCCGAGCGCTACGGCGTGACCGTGGTCGGCAACGTGGAGGCGGCCCAGAAGGCCGACACCCTCGCGCTGGTCGTCAAGCCGCAGGACATGAGCGACCTGCTCGACGAGATCGCCGGCGTGGTCCGCCCCGGCCAGCTCATCGTCTCGCTCGCCGCGGGCATCACGACCGGGTTCATCGAGTCGCGGCTGCCGGAGGGCGTCGCCGTCGTCCGGGTCATGCCCAACACGCCGGCCCTCGTCGACGAGGGGATGGCGGCGATCTCGCGCGGCACGCACTGCGACGAGAAGCACCTTCTCGAGGCCGAGGAGCTGATGGCCTCGACGGGCCGCGTGCTGCGGGTCCCCGAGAAGCAGCAGGACGCCGTCACCGCGATCAGCGGCTCGGGCCCGGCGTACCTGTTCTTCGTCGTCGAGTCGATGATCGAGGCGGGCGTGCACCTCGGCCTGCCGCGAGCCACCGCCTCCGAGCTGGTCGTGCAGACCGTGGTCGGCTCGGCCAAGCTGCTCCGCGAGACCGGCGAGCACCCGGTCGTGCTGCGCGAGCGGGTCACCTCGCCCGGCGGCACGACCGCGGCGGCGATCCGCGAGCTGGAGGACCACAAGGTCCGCGCCGCGTTCCTCACCGCGCTCGAGGCCGCCCGCGACCGCTCCCGTGCGCTCGCGGAGGACCAGACCTGACCGGTCAGGTGAGCCCCATGGCCGCCTGCGCCGCCTCGAGCACCGGAATCGTCTCCTCCCGGCAGCGCTCCTCCCCGGCAGCGAAGACCGCGTCGACGTGGCCGGGGTCGGCGGCGAGCTCGGCGTAACGCTGCTGCAGCGGTGCGAGCTCGGCGACGACCGCGTCGGTGTCCAGCCTCTTCAGCGCGCCGTACGTCGGGGCGGTGTCGGCGACCTGCGCCGGCTCGAGGCCCGTGCAGGCCGCTGCGATCTCGAGCAGGTTCGTCACGCCCGGCTTGGCCTCCCGGTCCGGGCGGACCGCGTCGGGGCCGGTGTCGGAGTCGGTCACCGCCCGCGCCACCTTGCGCCGTACGACGTCGGGGCCGTCGAGCAGCCGCACCACCCCGGCGTCCGACGTGGCGGACTTGCTCATCTTGCGGGTCGGCTCGGCGAGGTCCATCACCCGGGCGCCGACGGGCGGGAGCGCCACCTCGGGCACCACGAAGACCGGTCCGTAGGTGCGGTTGAACCGCTGGGCCAGGTCGCGGGCCAGCTCGAGGTGCTGGCGCTGGTCGTCGCCGACCGGCAC
>JBQCEF010000579.1:0-12326 GCA_051960495.1 Nocardioides sp.
GCTCTACCTCTACGCCGCGGCCGAGACCCTCGGCGCTGACCGGGCCGAGCTGCTCGACCTGCTGCACAGCGGCAAGCAGAAGTACTCCTCGATCTTCAACTACCCGACCCAGACCTGGGCCGACATCGGCGCGATCGGCTGGCTCGTCGACGGCGCCGCGATCGTCAACCAGGTGCCGCTGTGCCGCTGCTCCTACGGTCCCTACGGACGCGCGATGGTGCGGGTGTGCAAGGAGGAGTCCTTCCACCAGCGGCAGGGCTTCGAGATCCTGCACACCCTCTCGCACGGCACCGAGGCGCAGCACGAGATGGCGCAGGACGCGGTGAACCGGTGGTGGTGGCCGAGCTTGATGATGTTCGGCCCCTCCGACAGCGGGGAGGCCGCGCAGAGCGGCCACACCGCGCAGTCGATGGCCTGGGGCATCAAGCGGTTCTCCAACGACGACCTGCGCCAGCGCTTCGTCGACATGACCGTCCCGCAGGCGGAGGCGCTCGGGCTGACCCTGCCCGACCCCGAGCTGCGCTGGAACGACGAGCGCGGCCACTACGACTTCGGCGAGATCGACTTCACCGAGCTGTTCGAGGTCATCAAGGGCAACGGTCCGTGCAACAAGGAGCGCCTCGCCCATCGGGTCAAGGCCCACGCGGACGGCGCGTGGGCGCGGGAGGCCGCGGCCGCGTACGCCGAGAAGCAGGCCGCCCGTGCCGAGGAGGGAGCAGCATGAGCCCCGAGCCGATGGGCGACCTGACCGCAGCCGGTGGGCACCGCGCCGTACCCACCGAGGGGGTGCCCCCCTCCACGCCGACGCCGCCGAAGGCGACCAGCCGCCGTGAGTGGCCGCTGTTCGAGGTGTTCGTGCGCAGCCGCCGGGGCCTGTCGCACACGCACGTCGGCTCGCTGCACGCGCCGGACGCGGAGATGGCGCTGCGCAACGCCCGCGACGTCTACACCCGCCGGCAGGAGGGTGTCTCGCTGTGGGTCGTGCCGGCCGCTGCGATCACCGCCTCGAGCCCGGAGGAGAAGGACGCGTTCTTCGACCCGGCGGCGGACAAGATCTACCGGCACCCGACGTTCTACGACATCCCCGAGGGGGTCGAGCACCTGTGAGTGAGGTCGGAGAGCGCGGAGCGAGCGAAGCGAGTGCAGCGGTCGATGGCCGAGCGAACGATGCAGGGATGAGTGAGCTGATCGACGCGCAGGCCGTCACCGATCCGACCGCGGCCTACGCGCTGGCGCTCGCCGACGACGCGCTGGTCGCCGCGCAGCGGAGGGGGGAGTGGATCGCCGCCGCCCCGCAGCTCGAGGAGGACGTGGCACTGGCCAACATCGGCCTCGACCTGCTCGGCCAGGCCCGGTCGCTGCTGGGCTACGCCGGATCACGGATGGAGCCACCGCGCACCGAGGACGACCTGGCCTACTGGCGCGACGAGCGGGCCTTCCGCAACGTGCAGCTCGTCGAACGGCCCTGGGGCGAGGACGACCTCGACTTCGGCGTGGCGATGGCCCGCCTGCTGGTGCTGGCGACGTACCTCCACGAGCTCTACACCGCGCTGACCCGCAGCTCCGACGAGACGCTGGCCGCGGTGGCGGCGAAGGCCGTCAAGGAGGTCGACTACCACCTCGACCACGCCCGGATGTGGGTGCTGCGCCTCGGCGACGGCACCGAGGAGTCGCACCGGCGGATGCAGGCCGCGCTCGACGCGGAGTGGCCCTACGTCGAGGAGCTGTTCGACACCGCGCACATCGATCCCGAGCTCGTCGACGCGGGCGTGGCGGTCGATCCGATGTCGTTCCGCGACGCGTTCGACCGGCGCGTCACGGCGGTGCTCCGCGAGGCCACGCTCGACGTGCCCGAGGTGACCCCGGCCGTCACCGGTGGCCGGCGCGGCGTGCACTCGCAGTCGATGGGCTACCTGCTCGCGGAGATGCAGCACCTGACGCGTTCGCACCCGGGGGCGACGTGGTGAGCGTCTCGACGGCGCCGACCACTCGCGAGCCGTTGAGCCCGGCCGAGGCCTGGACGATCGCGGCCACCGTGCCGGACCCGGAAGTGCCGGTGGTGACCATCGAGGACCTCGGCATCCTGCGCGCGGTCGAGGTCGACGAGTCCGGCCACGTCGACGTGGCGATCACCCCGACGTACTCCGGGTGTCCTGCCATGGAGGCGATCCGCACCGACATCGGCACGGCGTTCGCGCAGGCCGGGTACGACGACGTCCGCGTCGAGTTCGTGCTTGCCCCTGCGTGGACGACCGACTGGATGACCGAGGCGGGCAAGGCGAAGCTGGAGGCCTACGGGATCGCCCCGCCGCGACCCCGTGCTGCCGGCCCGGACGGCACCCTGGTCGCGCTCACCCTCTCGGTGCGATGCCCGCAGTGCGGCTCCCCGGACACCCGCGAGCTGAGCCGGTTCGGTTCGACCGCCTGCAAGGCGCTGTGGGTGTGCGACGCCTGCAAGGAGCCGTTCGACCACTTCAAGGCGATCTGAGGCGAGCTGACGTTGAGCACCAGGCACTCGGTCTTCCACCCGTTGACCGTCGAGGCGGTCGAGCCCGTGACCGACGACTCCGTGGCGATCACGTTCACGGTGCCCCCGGAGCTGCGCGAGGACTACGCGTACACCCAGGGCCAGCACCTGACGATCCGCACCGAGCTGGCCGGCGACGACGTGCGCCGCAACTACTCGATCTGCTCGCCGGTCTCCTCCGGCGTGCTGCGGGTCGCGGTGAAGCGGCTCCCCGGAGGAGCGTTCTCGGAGCACGCGCTGGAGGTGCTCAAGCCCGGTGACGTGCTCGACGTGATGACGCCGAGCGGACGGTTCTTCACCGAGCTCGACCCGGCGCACGAGAAGCACTACGTGTGCGTCGCGGCCGGGTCCGGGATCACCCCGATCCTCTCGATCGTGGCCACCACGCTCGAGGTCGAGCCGCACTCGTCGGTCACCCTGATCTACGCCAACCGCACCCACCGGTCGGTGATGTTCCTCGAGGAGGTCGAGGACCTCAAGGACCGCTACCGTGACCGGCTCCAGCTGATCCACGTGCTCTCGCGGGAGCCGCAGGAGGTCGAGCTGTTCTCCGGCCGGCTCGACAGCGACCGGATGCAGCGGATCATCGACGCGCTGCTACCGGTCGACACCGTCGACGAGTGGTTCCTGTGCGGCCCGTTCGACATGGTGTCCTCGCTGCGCAAGGTGCTCGTCGCCGAGGGGGTGTCGAAGCGGTCGGTGCACGCCGAGGTCTTCCACGTCGAGTCCCGCCCGCCGGCGGAGCGCCGTACGACGCCCTCGGAGGCGGATGCCGGCGCGGGCGCCGACGTGACCATCAGCCTCGACGGCCGCTCGTCGTCGTTCAAGCTGCCCAACGACGGGCCGCCCGTGCTCGAGGCAGCGCTCGCCGTCCGGGCCGACGCGCCGTTCGCGTGCAAGGGCGGGGTGTGCGGGACCTGCCGGGCGAAGGTGCTCGAGGGCAGCGTCGAGATGGAGAGCAACTACGCGCTCGAGCCCGACGAGGTGGAGAAGGGCTACGTGCTCACCTGCCAGTCCCACCCGACCAGCGAGACGATCGTCCTCGACTACGACGCCTGACGCCCTGCGCCCGTCGTTTACGGGGTCGATCCCCGGCGTGACATGCCGGCGATCGCCCCGCGTTCCCTGGCCGGCGTGGATCGCCAGGTTCAAGGAGCATTTCCGGCACCAGGCGCCGGAGATACTCCTCGGTCCGGGGCGGAGCGTCACTACGACGCCTGACGTCGTCGCCACGGCGCCCAGGTCCGGTCGAACGGCTCGCCCTTGACCTCGGCCGAGGCATGCGCCGAGGTGCCGCCGTTCGGGCGGACGTATCCGTGCTCCAGCCAGGGGCCGTCCGCGAGGCGCTGGCCGAAGGACTTCCGGTAGGGCCGCCGGAACTCCCGGCAGCCTCCGGTCACGACCTCCAGCAGCTCCTCGACCTGATCGACGAGCGACTCGCTGTCCTCGTCGCAGGCGTCGCAGAAGCACGTCGGGACGGGCTCCTCGATGGCGATCCCGCCGGCTACGACCGCGCCGGTTCCGCCCTCGAACGTGAACCGGCCGACGAGCAGCGGGCTGCGGTCGTCGCCGTCCGGCTGCACGACGTACGCGTGCTCCGCCCGGTCCCCGCCCAGCCGCGCCCGCTCCTGATCGGTCGGCTCGCGGACCGCGCACTCGAACGTCTCGGTCAGGCGGCGGGGGAGGTCGTCGAGGTAGACCACGAAGCCCGCGGTGACCGCTGCCAGGTCGCGGGACACCCGGGAGTACGCCTCGTCGGGCGGCCCCTCCGGGCCCCACGTGCTCGCCATGTGTTCACGCTAGGGCGGTCCGCAACCGGTTTCGCGCGGCGCCGCCGGCCGGGCACCCGGGACCAGCGGCCCTGGCGACGCCCGTGCTGCGGCGCGACGATCTGGTCGAGGGGGCAGATCGTCGGAGGAGGTCCGAGATGTCCGTCCGGTCAGCCGCCCCTCGGTCGCACGTCCACAGCAAGGACGTGACGCGCGCGTGGATCTCGGTCGCGCTGCTGCCGGTCGGGGTGTTGCTCGCGTTCGTGGTGGGTGAGGGCCTCGCGACCCTGCTGGGCCACGACACCGGCAGCGGTGAGATCGCGCCGCTGTGGGTCGTGCTCGCGGCCGGCGTCCCAGCGATCCTGGTCGCGCTGGTGCCGGCGGGCTTCGCGGTCGGCTACGGCCTGCGAGCGCGCCGGGCCGGGGACCAGCGCGGCGTGGTGCCGGTGATCGTGGCCTGCGCCCTGGCGGGTGGTTTCGTGGCGGTGAACGCGGTGTCCTACGTGATCGGCCGGGTGTTCGGCTGACGTCCGGGCGGCCAATGTGAGCCGTCGCCGTCCGGTCCGTGTTCCGCCCGGATCGGCGTCGTCGCATCGGGTAGTTTGAGCCCGTGCAGGCCTACCTCGACCTCCTCCAGCGCATCCTCGACGACGGCGTCGAGAAGGGCGACCGCACCGGCACCGGGACCCGCAGCGTCTTCGGCCACCAGATGCGCTTCGACCTGCGCGCCGGGTTCCCGCTGGTCACGACCAAGAAGGTGCACACCCGGTCGGTGTTCGCCGAGCTGCTGTGGTTCCTGCGCGGCGACACCAACGTGAAGTGGCTGCAGGACCGCGGCGTCACGATCTGGGACGAGTGGGCCGACGAGAACGGCGACCTCGGGCCGGTCTACGGCTACCAGTGGCGCTCGTGGCCGACCCCGTCGGGCGAGCACGTCGATCAGATCGCGCAGGTCGTGTCCGCACTCCGCTCCGACCCGGACTCGCGCCGGCACATCGTCTCGGCCTGGAACGTCGCCGACATCCCGCAGATGGCGCTCGCGCCCTGCCACGCGCTGTTCCAGTTCTACGTCGCGCCGTCGCCCGACGGTGGCCCGGGCCGGCTGAGCTGCCAGCTCTACCAGCGCTCGGCCGACGTGTTCCTCGGCGTCCCGTTCAACATCGCCTCCTACGCCCTGCTGACCCAGATGGTCGCCCAGGTGACCGGCCTGGAGGTCGGCGACTTCGTGCACACGCTCGGCGACGCGCACCTCTACAGCAACCACCTCGAGCAGGCCCGCCTCCAGCTCACCCGCGAGCCACGGCCGCTGCCGACGTTGCGCCTCGACCCGTCGGTCACCGAGCTCGACGCCTTCGACCTCGAGCACATCTCGGTCGAGGGCTACGACCCGCACCCGGGCATCAAGGCCCCGATCGCCGTATGACGTCCCCCGCCAAGAAGGTCGTCATGGTGGCGGCCGTCGCCGACAACGGCGTGATCGGACTCGGTGGGGACATCCCCTGGCACATCTCCGAGGACCTCAAGCACTTTCGGGAGACCACGCGCGGTCACACCGTGGTGATGGGGCGTACGACGTACGAGGGGATCGGGCACCCGTTGCCCTACCGGACCAACATCGTGGTGACCCGTGACCCGGGCTGGTCGGTCGACGGGGTCTTCGTGGCGCACAGCGTCGAGGAGGCGATCGAACTCGCCCGCGGGTTCGACGGCGACATTATGATCGGCGGCGGCACGCAGGTCTACGAGGCGGCGATGCCGTTCGCCACGCACCAGGTCCTCACCGAGGTGCACCTCTCGCCCGAGGGCGACACGCACTACCCGGAGTACGACCGGGGCCAGTGGCGCGAGACCCGGCGTGAGGAGCGCGACGGGTTCGCCTGGGTCTGGCTGGAGCGCGCGTCCTCCTGACGCAAGGTCAGGTGCCGGCGGGTGCCGCGCGGTGGATCTCCTTCTCGACGGCGGTGGCGAGGTCGGCCACTAGGCGTGAGTGCCAGCGCTCGTGCGCGTCGAGGTCGCTCACCAGGGCGTGGCAGTCGGGGCAGGTCAGGTGTTCGGCTCCCATGGGGGCACCTCCTCGTGCGGGTCCTCTCCACGGTGCCACCGGGCGGCGCGCGGCGACCATGGGACGAAAGTCCGGTTGCGCGGCGGCGCCGTCGTACGGCCTGATCAGCCGGCCAGGGCCCGGTCGAGGGAGTCGAGCCACCAGTGCATGCTCGCGTCGAGCGGCCGGGGGAGGGCGTAGCCGCCGGCGGCGTCGAGCGCGACGAACCCGTGCAGGCCGGCCCGCAGCGTCCGGGTCGCGTCGACGAGCAGGTCCTCGTCGTCGCCGTAGCCGCGCAGCGCGTCGAACACGACCTGGACCACCGCGGCGCTCGCGGCCTCGTCCTCGGTGTCACCGGGCGTAGGAGCGGCCTGCGCCGCCGCGTAGAGCCCGGGCCGCGAGCGCGCCCAGTCGCGGTAAGCACGAGCCAGCGCGCGCAACGCCTCGCCTCTGGACCGGCCGACCGCGGCCTGGCCGAGCACGCCGGCGAGCTCCTGCTTCGCGTGCAGGGCGACCAGCCGGTGCAGGGCCGGCAGCCCGTCGACGTGCTTGTAGAGGCTCGGCGTGCGCACCCCGAGCTCGCCCGCGACGCCGGCCAGGGTGAGCGAGCCGAGCCCCGAGGCGTCCGCGATGCCCACCGCCGTCTCGACGACCCGCTCGGGGGTGACTCCGGCCCTAGGCACGCGCGGCGACCTTCCGGAGGAACGCCGTCACGGCCGGCGCCACCAGGTCGGGCCGCTGGGCGTGCGGGTAGTGGCCGGCCTCGGGGACCATGAGCACCTCGGCGTCGAGCTGCTCCGCGATCCACCTCGCCTCCGCGGCCGGGTCGGGGAAGTCCTTGTCGAGCTCGCCCATGACCACCAGCGCGGGTGCGGTCACCGAGCCGATCGCCGCCGCGGCCGGCTCGTGGGTGGTGTGCGTCGTGCGGGCCAGCGCGCGACGGTGCCCCGGGCGGCCGATCGCGTCGACCATCGCGGCGAGGTGTGCGTCGAAGTCGTCGGGCCGGCGCCCGGCGTACAGCGACGGCAGGTAGGCCTTCCACACCTGGCGGATCCAGGCCGGTTGCATGGCCGCCCGCAGCAGCGCCCGGACCGGGAGTGGCAGCTTCGGGTCGCGCACGAACGGCCCGACCAGGACCAGGCCGGAGAACAGCTCGGGCTGCTCCGCGGCCGCGATCACGGCGGCGCCGGCGCCCATCGAGTGGCCGATGACGACCGCGGGGCCGCCGAGCTCGGCGACCAGTGCACGGATGTCGGCGGCGGCCGCGACGTCGTTGTACGAGGTGAACGTCGTGTCGCTGTCGCCGTGCCCGCGCAGCTCCATGCAGGCCACGCGGAAGCCGGCGTCGGCCAGGGCGGGGGCGAGATGCCGGTACGTCGAGCGCAGGTCGGCCATGCCGGACACGCAGACGACCAGGGGGCCGGTGCCCCGGACGTCGTAAGAGATGCGGCCCTCGGGGCGGGCCAGGTAGGAAGGCATGCTCATGTTCATAGCCCAAAGGCTAATGGCATTAGCCGGTCCGGTCAAGAGCCGGCGACGCGAGGCGACCGTCCGGAAGCGATAACCTTGCGCCCATGACGCTCGCGCCTGCTCCGTTCGGCCGTGTGCTGACGGCGATGGTCACCCCGTTCCACGACGACGGGTCGGTCGATCTCGACGGGGCCGCCCGGGTCGCCGAGCACCTCGTCGCCCACGGCCACGACGGCGTCGTCGTCTCCGGCACCACCGGCGAGTCGCCGACGACCTCCACCGAGGAGGACGGCCGGCTGCTGCGCGCGGTGGTCGAGGCCGTGGGAGACCGTGCGACCGTCGTGGCCGGCGTTGGCACCAACAACACCGCGCACTCGGTGGAGCTGGCCGTGCAGGCCGAGAAGGTCGGCGCCGACGGCATGCTCGTCGTGACGCCCTACTACAGCAAGCCGACCCAGGACGGCGTCGCCGCACACTTCGAGGCGGTCGCCGACGCCTGCGGGCTGCCGACGATGCTCTACGACATCCCGGGCCGAACCGCGACGATGATCGGCGAGCCGACGTACCGCCGGGTCGCCGCCCACGACCGGATCGTCGCGGTCAAGGATGCGGTCGGTGACCTGGCCCGCGGGGTGCGGATCATGGCCGACACCGGACTCGCGTTCTACTCCGGCGACGACGTGCTCAACCTCGGCTGGCTCACCCACGGCGCCTGCGGCGTGGTGTCGGTCGTGGGGCACGTCGCGGGCGAGCAGTACGCCGCCATGGTGGCGGCCGTCGACCGGGGCGACCTGTCCGAGGCGCTCGACATCTACCGCGGTCTGGTCCCGGTCGTCGACGTGATCATGACCCGCGCACAGGGCGCGATGACCGCCAAGGCCGCGCTGCAGGTGCTCGGCGTGCTCGACAACCGCAACGTCCGGCTGCCGCTGGTCCCGGCCTCCGACGACCTCGTGGACGAGATCCACGCGGTGCTCGAGCGGGCCGGGCTGGTGGAGCGCCCCTCGGCGGAAGCGAGCCGCTGAATGAGCCACCCGCACCCCGAGCTCACCGCCCCCGGCCCGCTCCCGGAGCGCGGTCTGCGGATCATCCCGCTCGGCGGGCTCGGTGAGGTCGGCCGCAACATGACCGTGTTCGAGTACGACGGGCGCCTGCTCGTCGTCGACTGCGGCGTGCTGTTCCCCGAGGACCACCACCCCGGCGTCGACCTGATCCTCCCCGACTTCGACGCGATCCGCGACCGGCTCGACGCGGTCGAGGCGCTGGTGCTCACCCACGGCCACGAGGACCACATCGGCGCGGTGCCCTACCTGCTGCGCGAGCGCGACGACATCCCGGTCGTCGGCTCGAAGCTGACCCTGGCGCTGCTGACCTCGAAGCTGCGTGAGCACCGGCTCAAGGAGACCGCGCAGCACGTCGTGTCCGAGGGGGACCGGATCTCGTTCGGGCCGTTCGAGCTCGAGTTCGTCGCGGTCAACCACTCCATCCCCGACGCCCTGGCCGTGGCGATCCGCACCGGCGCCGGGCTGGTGCTGCACACCGGCGACTTCAAGATGGACCAGCTGCCCCTCGACGGGCGGATCACCGACCTCAACGCGTTCGCCCGGCTGGGCGACGAGGGCGTCGACCTGTTCATGGTCGACTCCACCAACGCCGAGATGCCCGGCTTCACGGTCAAGGAGAAGGACATCACCCCGGTGCTCGACGGGGTGTTCCACGCGAGCCGCAACCAGCGCATCATCGTCGCCTGCTTCGCCTCCCACGTGCACCGCGTGCAGCAGGTGATGGACGCGGCCGTGGCCCACAACCGCAAGGTCGCCTACGTCGGACGGTCGATGGTGCGCAACATGGGCATCGCCCGTGACCTCGGCTACCTCGACGTCCCGCCGGACACGCTGGTCGACGCCAGGGAGCTCGCCGACTACCCGCCCGAGCGGACCGTGCTGATCTCGACGGGCTCCCAGGGCGAGCCGCTGTCGGCGCTGTCGCGGATCGCCCAGCGCAACCACAACTTCGTCCACATCGAGGAGGGGGACACCGTCGTGCTCGCCTCGTCGCTGATCCCCGGCAACGAGAACGCCGTCTACCGCGTGATCAACGGGCTGAGCCGGTGGGGCGCCAACGTGGTCCACAAGGGCAACGCGCTCGTGCACGTCTCCGGCCACGCGTCCGCGGGCGAGCTGCTCTACTGCTACAACATCGTCAAGCCGCGCAACGTGCTGCCGGTGCACGGCGAGATCCGGCACATGCGCGCCAACGCCGAGCTGGCCCGCGCGACCGGCGTGCCGCACGAGCGGGTGGTGATCGCCGAGGACGGCGTGGTCGTCGACCTCGTCGACGGGGTGGCGAAGGTCGCCGGCAAGGTCGACTGCGGCTACGTGTTCGTCGACGGGTCCTCGGTCGGCGACGTCACCGAGACCTCGCTCAAGGACCGCCGGATCCTCGGCGAGGAGGGCTTCATCTCCGTCGTCGTCGTGATCGACTCGGTCACCGGCAAGGTTGCCGGCGGCCCGGAGATCCACGCCCGCGGGTTCGCCGAGGACGACTCGATCTTCGACGAGATCAAGCAGCCGATCATCGACGCGCTCGACGCCGCCGCCCGTGAAGGTGTGGGGGACAGCTACCAGCTGCAGCAGACGATCCGGCGCGTGATCGGCCGCTGGGTGTCCGGCACGCACCGGCGCCGCCCGATGATCATCCCGGTGGTCGTCGAGGCCTGAGCTCGAAAGCACCTCCCGGCCGCTCGTCGTGCCGACAGCGGTTCGTCGTACGGCCTCACCCGGCGCGGGTGCCGAGCACCTCCACGAGCCGCTCGACAGGGACCACGCCGAGGTGGCGGCCGGACTCGTCGGTCAGCACGAGCGGCGCGATCCGCTCCCACGGGGTGGGCCGTGCCATCGCCCGCAGCAGCGCCTCGTCGAGGGTGGTGGAGGGCGCCATCGTCAGGGGCCGCGTGGCGACCGGACGACCGTCCGGGCCGGCTACGAGCACCGACTCGACCCGGCCCCACGAGTCGAGCACCAGCTCGTCCACCTCCGGCTCCCGGCGGTAGGCGGTGAGGTGCTCGTGGAGTGAGGACCGCCTGTGCAGCGCCCGAACCTCCTCGCCGCGCGCCGTACCGGTCCAGGGCTCGGCGGGGCGGGCCAGGTAGTAGCCCTGCAGCAGCGGCACGCCCAGACCGACGAGCGCCTCGAGCTGCCGAGCCGTCTCGATCCCCTCGGCGACCACCCAGGCATCGAGCCGGCCCGCGAGCGAGCCGAGCATCGAGATCAGCGCGGCCGCGGCCGGGTCGCGGTCGACGCGGTCGACGATCGCGCGGTCGACCTTGACCAGCTCGGGCCGGAGCCGGATGAGCTGCAGCAGCCCGGCGTACCCGGCGCCCACGTCGTCGCACGCGATCCGCCCGCCGCGCCGGCGGATCAGCTCCGTGGCCCGCAGCACCGCCTCCTCGTCCTGCGGCCACGCCGCCTCGGTCAGCTCGACGAAGACCCGGGTGAGGTCGGCACCGTCGAGCAGCGCCAGCACCGCCGGGGCCGTCAGGTCCTGCGGCGTGCAGTTCACCGTCACGAAGGCGCGCGGCGGCAGCGTGTCCCGCAGCTCGAGCGCGCGGGTGAGTACCGCGCAGGTGAGGCGGCACTCCGCGTCGTGGGCGGCCGCCTCCTCGAACACGTGCTGCGGCGAAACGTCCCACGCCTGGGGGAACCTAGCCAGTAGCTCGTAGCCGGCGATCTCGCCGGTGGCGGCGTCGAGGATCGGCTGGGCGTGCAGCCTGAGCGGGTTGGTGTCGCCCACCAGTGCCCGGACGGCCTCGAGCGGGCTCAGCGGGCCCGGAGCGGTGGGGTTCAGGCCGTCACCATCGCGCTACGCACGGCCTCGACGAGGTCGGCGCCGACCTCGCTGATCCCGTGGTCGGCGTGGGCGTGGGCGCCGACCGCCGCCAGGATGTCCTGGTCCGAGCCGGTGAACTCGGCGTCACAGCCGGGCACGACGTCGCCGCAACGAAACCGCTTCATGGAGATGTCCTTCCGAGCGAGGCAGGGGAGTGTCAATTGTCCCAGTTGTCGCTTTGCCGCGGCGGGCATTCCCGGATATCCGTCGTACTGGTCGCACCTGGTGCCCGCGCACCCGCGGCCGCGGTCAGGCGGAAGATCCGCCGGCGACTCGGCGCGGCGCGCGCTTCGAGTCGTACATCGCGGCGTCCGCGGCCTGCAGCAGGTCGGCGAGGTCGACCCCGTCACCGGTGGTGCGTACGCCGACGCTCGCGCCGAGTCGTACGACGCCGCCCGGGCCGGCGACCTCGAGCTCCTCGATCGCGGCGGCCACCCGCTTCGCGAGGCGGCGGCCCGTCGCCTCGTCGGTGCCACGGGCGAGCACCACGAACTCGTCGCCGCCGAGCCGGGCGACCACGTCCTCGGCCCGGGCGACGCTGCGCACGGCTCCGGCGACGGCCCGGAGCACCTGGTCGCCGACGACGTGGCCGTGCCGGTCGTTGACGACCTTGAAGTCGTCGAGGTCGACC
>JBQCEF010000580.1:0-3677 GCA_051960495.1 Nocardioides sp.
AGATGCGTCTGGGTCGTGGCCCGCGCCGACCCAGGCGCCGCCGCCGATGAGCACGACCGCGCAGGCGTCGGCCACGACCGGCGGGGCACGCCCGCGGATCGCCCAGCGCCTCGTTCCCGACCCCCACGTGCGTGCCGGCGTCCGTGCGATGGCGCCTGTTGCCGTCGCCTACGTCCCGTTCGGGCTGCTGGTCGGCACCTCCGTCGCTGCGAGCGACCATCCGCTCGCGGCCTGGCTGGCCACCTGGACGGTGTACGGCGGCGCCGCGCACCTCGCCGTGCTCGACGTGCTCGGCCACGGTTCGGGGTGGGTCGCCGCCGGGGCCGTCGGCGTGCTGGTCAACGCCCGGCTGGCGGCGTACTCCACCGCGATGGCGCCGCAGTGGCGCACGGCCTCGCTCCGGACCCGGCTCCTCGCCGGGCTGCTGCTCACCGATGCACCGTGGGCGCTGGCGAGAAGCCGGACGTCGGGGCAGCGCTCCTACTACCTGGGCGCGGCCGGTCTGCTGTGGCTGGTCTGGCCCGCGCTGGTGACGCTCGGCGCCCTCGGCGGCGGCCGGTTCGGCGCCCTGCCCGTCCTGGGACTCCTGTCGGCGATGACGCTCGGCTCGGTCGTCGTCACCCAGCTCCGCCGCCGACCTGTTGCCGCGGCGGCCGGCGCCGCGGCACTGACCGCCGTGCCGGCCTCGGCGCTGCCGGCCGGTGCCGCTCTCGGGCTCGCCGCCCTGGTCGGCACGCTGGCCGGGGCCCTCGCCACGGACCCGGGACGAACCCGCCGACGGGGTGCGTCATGACCACTGCCCTCACCGTCCGGAGCGTCGTCCACCACCACGACGCCGCTGTCCCGGCGGCGCAGCTCGTCGCCGCCGTGTCGGTCGCGGTCTGCCTGGTGCTCCGGTTCCGCGACCGTCCCCTGCTTCTCGCCGTCACCTCCGGCGCCGCGACGTACGCCGTCCTGGCCGCCCTGCTGAGCGCGATCCCGCACGGTCGCTGACCACACCTCCTCCTCGCCGTTCCGAGACGGCCCACCCAGAACCGAGACCACCATGACCATCCCGCTTGCGCTCGGTCGCGACACCGAGCACGTGTCCGTGCGGCTCGCCGACGGCGGCGTGGCACAGCTGCGGCCCCTGCGGCCGGGCGAGACCGCACCGTTGCTGGACGTGTTCGCCGGCATGTCGGCCGCCTCTCGCGCCGACCGCTACCTCGTCGGGATGTCTCACCTGCCCGGCACGATGCTCGCCGCGCTGTCCACGGTCGACGGCAGCGACCACGTCGCCTGGCTCGCGAACGTCGACGGGCGCCCCGCCGGGGTCGCCCGCTACCTACGGACGGCCCCCTGCACGGCCGAGGTCGCGTTCGAGGTCGTCGACGTCCACCACGGCCGCGGCCTGGGCAGCGCCCTGCTCGACGCCACGCTCACCACGGCCGTCCTGCACGGCGTCCGCCGGCTGCAGGCGACGGTGGCCCCGTCGAACCAGCGCTCGCAACGCATGCTGCGGCGGCTGGGTCTGCAGCTGCGCCACGTGGACGGCCTGCTGGAGGCCGAGGGCCCGTTGCGGATGCTCGACCCCGCGCGCGTCGACCGGGACGCCGTCGCCGCGCTGGCCGGGCCCTTGCTCGGAGCGCGGGAATCGCGCCCCTGCGCCTGAGCTCACGCGTCGGCGGTGACGGCCTCCTTGCGCTTCGCGGGGAGCTTGGTGATGAACGTCAGCGCCACCGAGACCAGGGCGATGATGCCGATGACCGTGTAGGCGGTGGTGAAGTCGAGGTCCTCGCCGATCAGCCAGGAGGCGATGAGCGGGCCGATGATGCCGCCGAGGCTCCACCCGATCAGCATCAGGCCGTAGATGGCGCCGGCGTACTTCACCCCGAAGTAGTCACCGGCGGTCGCCGGCATCGTGCCGAACCCACCGCCGTAGCAGAGGTAGACGATCGCCGCGAGGATGAAGAACAGCGCCTGGTTCGAGGCGTGCGGGATGATCAGCAGGCAGATGCCCGACAGGCCGAGCATCGCGGCGAACGCAGGCATCCGCCCGATGTAGTCCGAGGCGGCCGCCCAGATGATCCGCCCGCCACCGTTGAAGATCGCGAGGATGCCGACGACGGTGGCCGCGCCCGCCGCCGAGTAGCCGGAGATCTCCTCCGCGCTGCCGGCGGCCTGGGAGATCAGCGCGATGCCGGCGCTCACGTTCAGCGTCAGGATCGCGGTCAGCAGGTACCACTGCGGCGTTCGCAGGGCCTCGCCCTGGGTGTAGTCCACGCTGCTGGAGTCGTCGGCGCCGGAGGCGGCCGCGGAGAAGCCGGGGACGTGGTATCCCGCCGGCGGGTTCTTGAAGAACGACGCGCCCACGAGCGAGAGGACCAGGTAGCCGATGCCGAGCGGCAGGAACGCCTTGGTCGGCACGTCCTTGGCGTAGTCCGAGATCAGCCACTGCGCGACCGGCGACGTGAGGACCGCGCCGAACCCGAAGCCGCCCACCGCGAGCCCGGTGATCAGGCCGCGCTTGTCGGGGAACCACTTCTGCAGCATGGCGATCGGGACGATGTAGGCGAACCCGAGCCCGAAGCCGCTGATCACCCCGTAGCCGAGGACCAGCAGCCACAGCTGGTCGTGGTCCGTGGCGAACGACGCGAGGACGACGCCGACCGCGTAGATCACACCGCCGATGAGCGCGACGATCCGCGGGCCCTTGCTGTCCTGGATGCGACCACCGATGTAGCTGCCGATGAAGATCATCCCGATCGTCACCTCGAACGGGATCGCGGCCTCCACCGTGGTCAGTGCGAACGCGTCGGACTCCTTGAGCGCCTTGGCGAAGACGCTCCAGGCGTAGACCGCGCCGATCGAGAACTGCAGGAGCAGCGCGGCGCCGACGAGGAGCCACCTGCCTGCCGTGGGGGTCTCCCCCGTGGACCGGGCCGTGCTGCCCTGGGCCTGCTGTGCCATCTCTTCCCCGTTCCTCAGCCCGCCCGGACGGCGGGAGCCTTCGACAGCCCGAGGGCGGGCCGTGAGCGCGTCACTCGCGGTGGTGCCCCGGGGGGCCCTGCGCCATGCGCTCGCGCTGCGGCACCACGGTGTACTTCGGGTCGCGGGCGGACTCCTGGCCCGCCTCGAAGATCCCGAACCGGGTCGCCGCCGAGCCGGCCATGAGAGCGGCGCCGGAGAGCATCGCCAGGGGCCGGCTGCGTCCGGCGAGCAGCGTCCCGACCGCTCCGCCGATCGTCAGGGCGCGGGCCGCCTTCATCAGCCGGCCGGCCTTGCCGGAGTGCAGCGGCTCGGCGGTGATGCCCATCGAGCGCTCCATCTGCTGCTCCATGAGCAGCTCGGCGATGGCGCCCCCGGCGGCGAACCGTCGCGCCGGTCCGGCCTGGGCGACCGGCGCGGTCAGCATGCCGTAGCCACCCGCTGCGGATGCCGCCGAGGAGACGAACACGAACGGCAGCTCCTTGTAGGCCGAGTGCCACGACGGGGTCGCGGTGTCGGCGAGCAGCACCGCGGTGTACGCCGCGACCGGCGGCGCGGTGATCCCCGCGATGACACCGGCGGGCCGGCCCACCGCCGACAGCAGCTTCAGCGGCCCGCGGCGCGCGCCCGCCGGCAGCAGGTCGACGACCTCGGCAGCGGCGGCGGCACCGGCGAACGGTCCGTAGAGCGAGAGGATCCAGGTGCCGACC
>JBQCEF010000581.1:0-5172 GCA_051960495.1 Nocardioides sp.
TCTGCGAACCCCTCGTAGTCGGCGACGGCGGGTCGCCACAGCGGGGCGATCCGGCCGTGGTCGACGCAGCGCCAGGAGCCCCCCTCCTGCTTCACCGGCGAGGGGCAGCGGGGACATCCCGGCGCCAAGGTCATTGGCGCAACCATGGGCCTCCGGGATGCTCCCGTCAAGGGCCGGTCGTCCCCGTGCGCGACGGCAGTCGATCGAGGGCCTGCGACCGCCCCGGACGGCTAGGGTCGGTGACGTGACGGGTCGGCGGATCGAGTGCGTGGGCGCGGTGGTCGTCGACCCCGACGGCCGGCTGCTGCTGGTGCGGCGCGGCCGCGAACCGGGGGCGGGCCTGTGGTCGATCCCGGGCGGCAAGGTCGAGCCCGGCGAGTCCCGGGCGGAGGCCGTCGTACGCGAGCTGGCCGAGGAGACCGGGTTGCCCGTCGTCGTCGGGGACCACGTCGGCACGGTCGAGCGGGCCGCGCCGGGCGACGACGTGTTCGTGATCCACGACTACCGGGCGGCCCTCGCCCCCGGGGCCGGACCGGAGTCGGCCCGGGCCGGCGACGACGCGGCCGACGTCGGCTGGTTCAGCCCCGAGGAGGTCCGGGCAGCCGCGTGCGTCCCGGGACTCGTCGAGGCGCTGTCCGAGTGGGGCGTGCTGCCCGGTTAGGAGTTCCAGCGCAGCAGCACCGGGGTGTCGCGCTCGTAGCCGAGGACGCTGACGGTCGCCGTGTCGAGGCGGAAGAACCGGCCCTCGCCCACCGGCTGGTCGATCCAGCGCGCGGCGAACGCCCGCAGCGCGTGGCCGTGCCCGAACACCAGCGTGCGGCCGGGCACGTCGCGGACGCGGGCCACCACCCGGTCCAGCCGCGCGGTCACCTGCTCCGGCGTCTCCCCGCCCGGTGTCGGATGGGTCCACACGGTCCACCCCGACACGGTCTCGCGGATCTCGGCGGTGGTGACGCCCTCGTAGTCGCCGTAGTCCCACTCCACGAGGTCGTCGTCGACGGTGGCGTCGTCGAAGCCGGCCAGCTCGGCGGTACGGCGCGCCCGCAGCCGCGGACTGGTCAGCACCAGGTCGAACCCGACCCCGGAGAGCCGGCCCGCCAGCTCGCGGGCCACCTCGACCCCGTGGTCGGTGAGCGGCAGGTCGGTGGTCGAGGTGTGCCGGTGGTCGCGGCTCCACTCGGTCTCGCCGTGCCGGACCAGCCAGACCTCCGGCGGCGTCGTACGGTCCTCGGGCATCCGCCGATCCTGCCAGGTCCGCGGCCGCCCGGAAATGCCGGTCACTCTCGTCCCGGAAAACTACAAGAATGTAGTTCTGTCACTTCAGTACCACTGGTCACAGAAGTAGTTCAAGATGGCCTGCGTGAGAGCCGATACGCCCAAGGTGATGCGTCCCCGTGCCCGAGTCCTCGCCGCCCTCGCAGCGGCCGCCGCGATGTGCCTCGGCACGCTGCCCGCGAGCAACGCGGCCGTCCCGCAGCCGACCACCAGGTCCAGTGTGGACGACCGGGGCCGGGTCACGTTCACGATCAGCTCGTTCAACGTGCTCGGGAGCTTCCACACCCGCCCGCGCGCCCGGCTCTCCAAGATGGGCTCCGGCGTGCAGCGGATCGGTCGCGCCGTGCAGCTGCTGGACCGGCACGGCGTCGACGTGGTCGGGCTCCAGGAGTTCCAGATGGACCAGTTCGAGGAGTTCTACCGCCTCGCCGGCGACCGCTACGGCGTCTACCCCGGCGGCGTGAACCGGCGCGCGGTCCAGAACTCGATCGCGTGGAACCTCGACTCCTGGCAGTTCGTCGACGGCCGCGCCGTGCCGATCCCCTACTTCAAGGGGATCGAGTGGGCGATGCCGGTCGTGCTGCTGCAGCACAGGCTGACCGGCCAGCTCGCCTACTTCATGAACTTCCACAACCCGGCCACGAACCGGCGCCACAAGGGCAACGCGAAGTGGCGCACCGAGGCGATGATGCGCGAGATCGCGCTCGCCAACGTGCTGTACTACGAGACCGGGCTGCCGGTGTTCCTCACCGGTGACATGAACGAGCGCGACAAGTACTTCTGCCCGGTCCGCGCGCAGACCCCGCTGAAGGCCGCGAACGGCGGCAACGTCCGCGACGGCGTCTGCACGATGCCGCCGAACCCGGGCGTGGACTGGATCTTCGGGGCGAAGAAGCGCGGCAAGTTCACCCGGTTCCTGCGCGACGACAGCCGCCTGGTCGACCGCACCAGCGACCACCCGATGCTCGTCGCGGACGTCCGGCTCAAGCCGGCTCCGGCCGACGGGATCTGGCCGGCGCCGCCGATGTGGCCGCTGTTCACGACCGTCCCGACGATCCCGGCCTGGCCGACCGTCCCGCCGCCGCCGGCGTGCCCGGTCGACCCGTACACCGGTGTCGTCCCGCCCCGCGACCCGGCGACCGGCGAGTGCCCGGTCCCGGTGGACCCGGGTACGACGCCTCCGACCGACCCGACCTACCCGCCTCCGGCCGCCTGACCCTCGCGCGGCCCTGACCTCGACGGGTCGATCCCCGGCACCTCATGCCGAGGATCGACCCGTCAGTCACGTCCGGGGCGTCCCCCGCGCGTCAGCGCACGCCGCTCATCAGCTTCTTCAGCGGCTTGGTGAGCGCGGCCAGGACCACGCCGACGGCGATCGCAGCAATGCCGAGCACGGTGAAGTAGGGGACCTCGTCCTTCGGGTCGTAGTAGCCGCTCAGCAGGCCGGACATCGCGGTGCCGAGCGCGATCGAGAGGAAGAACAGCGCGACCATCTGGGTGCGGAACCTCGCGGGCGCCAGCTTCGTCGACAGCGACAGGCCGACCGGCGAGAGCAACAGCTCGGAGATGGTGAAGAACAGCAGCACGCCCACCAGGCCGAGCAGCGGGGCGCTGTTGGCGCCGCCGCCGGCCATCGGGATGAACAGCAGGAACGAGACGCCGATGCTGATCGTGCCGAGCGCGAACTTCAGCGGGCTCGACGGCTGCCGGTCCCCCAGCTTGGTCCACATCGCCGCGAACACCCCGGCGAGCACGATGATGAAGACCGGGTTGATCGACTGCACCCACGACACCGGCATCTCCCACCCGAACAGGTTCCGGTCGAGCCGCTTGTCGGAGTAGATCGTGACGACGGTGAACTGCTGCTGGTAGAGCGACCAGAACACCGCGCTGGCCACGAACATCGGGATGAACGCGTAGACCCGCTTGCGCTCCACGCCGGTGATCTCGCGGCTGGAGAGGATGACCGCGAAGTACGCCACCGCCGCCAGTCCGCTCACCCAGGCCACGATCGTCGCCAACCGGTCGAGCGTGATCACGCCGATGAGGCTGAGGACCACGACCACCGCGACGGCCAGAGCCGCCAGCCCGACGTACCGCATGCCCGTGCTCGTGGCGAGCGGGTTGGGCACGTGGTGCGTCTCCTCGGGGAGGTTCTTGCGTCCGAGGGAGTACTGCACGAGTCCGAGCGCCATGCCGATCGCGGCGAGGCCGAACCCGAAGTGGAAGCCCCACTCCTTCTGCAGCAGCCCGGTCAGCAGCGGACCGAACAGCGCGCCGAGGTTGATGCCCATGTAGAAGATCGAGAAGCCCGCGTCGCGACGCTCGTCGTGCTCGTCGTAGAGCGCGCCGACCAGCGAGGTGGCGTTGGCCTTGAGGCCGCCGCTGCCGAGCGCGATCAGGACCAGGCCGATGCCGACGCCGGCCAGACCCGGCACGAGGGACAGCGCGATGTGGCCGCACATCACCACCACGGCGCTGTAGAACAGCGTCCGCTCCGGACCAATCACCCGGTCGGCGAGCCAGGCGCCGAGGATCGTCGAGAGGTACACGGCGCCGCCGTACGCCCCGACGATCCCGGACGCCGTCGCCTTGTCGATGCCGAGGCCGCCGTCGGCAGCGGAGTAGTAGAGGTAGATCAGCAAGATCCCCTGCATGCCGTAGAACGAGAAGCGCTCCCACATCTCGACGCCGAACAGGTTGGCGAGGACGCGGGGCTGGCCGAGGAACTTCTTCTCGTGGTCGGAGTGCTGGGTCTGGGTGGTCGTCGTGCTCACCCCGGGAGTGTTGCCAGGCCCCGGGGCGGCTCAAACCTGCGCTGTCCTGCCTGGCGGGTCGCTCACGCGGGTCGATCACCGGCACCCCATGCCGACGATCGACCCGCGTAGCGTCACTCGGTCTTGTCGGGGCCGGGCCAGTTCTTGTCCGGCTGCGGCACGGGCCGGGCCGGCTGCTCCCCGCCGCGCTCGGCGAGGTAGCTGTCCTTGGGCACCATGACCTTGCGACGGAAGATGCAGATCACCTTGCCGTCCTGGTTGTAGCCGATCGTCTCCACGTGAACGACACCGCGGTCGTCCTTGGACTTCGACTCCCACTTGTCGAGCACGGTCGTCTCGCCGTAGACGGTGTCGCCGTGGAAGGTCGGCGCGACGTGGCGCAGCGACTCGATCTCCAGGTTGGCGATCGCTTTGCCGGAGATGTCCGGCACGCTCATCCCGAGCAGCAGCGAGTAGACGTAGTTGCCGACGACGACGTTCTTGCCGAACTGCGTGGTGTTCTCCGCGTAGTTGGCGTCCATGTGCAGCGGGTGGTGGTTCATGGTGAGCAGGCAGAACAGGTGGTCGTCGTACTCGGTCACCGTCTTGCCGGGCCAGTGCTTGTACGTCGCACCGACCTCGAACTCCTCATAGCTCCGGCCGAACTGCATGCTGCACTCCTCGCGCGTCGGATGGTCGAGCCCGTGCAGGGCCCGCCTGCTCATCCTGGCGAACGAGTGCGCCGATGGGGAGGTCACGCCCGGGTGGCATTGCTCACCCCGGGCCGCGACCTGGTGGTCGTCCTGGAGCCGCGCCGGGTCAGCTGCCCCCGCCGCCGGCCTTGCGCCGGTGCATCTTCGGGGCGCCGCCGACGACCTCCGGGCCGTGGGCCTTCCCCTTCGAGCCGGCCGAGTCGTCCGGGTGGTGGTTGCCCTGCTTGCGGGCGAGCGCCTCACGCATCTTGGCCTTCAGGTCCTCGTTGCCTGCGCCGCTCTTCTCGGCCATGGGTGCTCCTCACGCTGGGTCGACGGTCGGGTCCACCCTGGCACGCCACCACCCGTCAGGGCGAGGGGATTTGGTCCCAGGTGGTCGGCAGGATGTCCACCATGCAGTTCGGACGCAGCTATGAGGAGTTCGAGGT
>JBQCEF010000582.1:0-4876 GCA_051960495.1 Nocardioides sp.
CGTCGACCGCTGCGACCTGGGGGACGCCGCTTCGCTCGCCGGCGCCGACGTGGTGGTCGTCGGCGCGCCGTCCGACGGCGGGACGTCGCACCGTCCGGGCACCCGGTTCGGCCCGCACGCCATCCGGACGACGGATTACCTGCCGCACGACGGGTCGCGGCCGAGCCTGGCGCTGCGCACCGACGGGCTGCGCGACCTGCGGGTGTACGACGCCGGCGACGTCGAGATGTTCTCCGGCGACGCGGCCCGGTCGGTCCGTGACCTGCGGGAGGCGGTGCACACCGTCGCGGCTTCCGGCGCGGTGCCGCTCGTGCTCGGTGGCGACCACACGATCGCGCTCCCCGACGCGACCGGCGTGGCCCGGCACCACGGCATGGGCCGGGTGTCGATGCTCCACTTCGACGCGCACGCCGACACCGGTGACATCGAGTTCGGGTCCCTCTACGGGCACGGCCAGCCGATGCGGCGGCTGATCGAGTCCGGTGCGCTGCGCGGCGACCGGTTCCTCCAGCTCGGGCTGCGCGGCTACTGGCCCGGTCCCGAGACGCTGTCGTGGATGGCCGAGCAGCGGATGCGGTCCTTCGAGATGACCGAGATCGGGGCCCGCGGCCTGGACGCCTGCCTCGACGAGGCGTCCGAGATCGCACTGGACGAGTGCGAGGGCGTGTTCCTCTCCGTCGACGTGGACGTGTGCGACCCGGGCCACGCCCCCGGCACGGGCACCCCGGAGCCGGGTGGCCTGTCCGCCCGACAGCTCCTGGACGCCGTACGACGGATCTGCCTGGAGCTGCCCGTGGTGGGGATGGACGTGGTCGAGGTGTCCCCGCCCTACGACCACGCCGAGATCACCGCGTTCCTCGCCAACCGGGTCGTGCTCGAGGCGCTGTCGGCGATGGCCGCGCGGCGGCACGGGATCTCGCACGACCCGGCCGGGCCGCTGCTCGGGGGGCGCTAGCCGCTAGCGCGGGTTCACCGGCTCGGCGATCGCCTGGATCCGCTTCGTGGCCAGCTCGATCATGACCAGGGCGGCCGGTGACAGCGTCGCGTCGGCCCGGTGCACGATCGCGAGCACGTCGTACTGACGCGGCCGCAGCGACACCCAGCCGGCGGACGGCGCCAGCCGGGGGAGCAGCTGCTCCGCGGCGCCGCGCGGGATCACGGTGTCGACCAGGCCCATCCCGACGAGCTCGACCGCGGTCTCCACGTCCTCGACCTCGATGCGGGTCTGCGGGTTGCGGCCGGTCTCGTGCAGCATCTGGCGCAGCACGATCCGGGTGGAGTCCACCGAGCGCCAGGTGGTCTCCGGCATCACCAGGGACGCCTCCGAGAGCCGGGCGGCGGTGACCGGCGAGGCGAGCCGCTCCGGGTCGGCGCTGATGTAGACCAGCTCGTCGCGCGCCACCGGGGTGACCGACATGCCCTCGCTGGTCACCGCCGGCACGGCGATCATCGCGGCCTCGATCCGGCCCCGGCGCAGGTCCTCCTGCACGTCGGAGGAGTTCTGGCCGACCAGCTCGACCCGGACGCCGGGATGCCGGGCCAGCACGTCGGCCACCAGGCCGGCGCCGGCGTAGAGACGCGCGGTGCCGAACATGCCGAACCGGATCGTGCCGGTCTCCAGGGCGGTGACGTTCTGCGCAGCCCGGCGGGCCTCCTCGGCCGCGGCGATCGCGCGCTCGGCGTACGGCCGCATGTGCTCGGCCGCAGCCGTCGGCACCACCCCGCGCCCGACACGGGTGAACAGCGGGGTGCCGAGCGAGCGCTCAAGGGTGCGGATCTGCTCGGAGACCGACGGCTGGGCATAGCCGAGCAGGTCCGCGGCGGCCGTCAGCGAGCCCTGCTCGTAGGTGGCCAGGAAGCAGCGCAGCTGGTGGAGCGACAGCATAGGTATCACCTTGAGTATCTGAAGGAATCAGAGGCTACCCCTATGTGTTCACCGCCGTCATGCTGGAGCAGTACGCACGCCCATGTCTTCGAGGGAGGTCCCCGCCATGTTCGCCACCACCTGCTCGAGCTGCGAGAAGCGCCAGCTCATCTTCCCCAGCCAGGTCACGTCCCTGGCCAACACCGAGCGCGGGATCGAGGTCGCCTACACCTGCTGGTGCGGCGCCGCCCAGACCTGGCTGACCGGCCGCGCGCGCAGCGAGCGCGTCGAGGTCGTCACCGCCGCCTGAGCCGCGACCCGTCGAACGGGCAGACGTCGCCGGATCCCCCTCATTCGGGGGATCCGGCTTCTGTTTGCCCGTCCGACGCGTCGTCGGGCATCCCGTTTCGCGCGCACGGCGCCCGGTCCGTATACTTCCTCGGGTTGCCCGGTCCGGCCCATGTCGGCGCCCGGGCAGCGCGCCGCCTTAGCTCAGTCGGCAGAGCGATTCACTCGTAATGAATAGGTCGTCGGTTCGATTCCGACAGGCGGCTCCACCCAAAGCCCCAGGTCAGAGGTACAGAACCTCGCCTGGGGCTTCGTCGTTCCGGTGCGGAGGTCGTCGTACCGCTGCGTCTGAGAAAGTCGGCGTCCGCGATAAACCTCCTACGGTCTGCTGGCGTCTCTACCGATGTAAAGGGCTGGCACCCGACGCAGCACACGGGGGAGATCTCGCATGCCGAACTCACTACGGACGATAGTCGCTCTGATGTTGGGGGCCGGCCTTGCTCTGGCGCCGCAGGCCGCACAGGCGCAACGGGCGCGCGTCCCCGACCCCAGCGGTGACTCCTCGTCGCCGGCGACGGACATCACCTTGATGAAGGTCCGGCACACTCGGCATCGCATCCGGGCGGCGGTCACGCTGCCGCACCTGGTTCCTGGCAGGCTTTCGGGCACCGAGCTGCTGATCAAGCCGCGAGGCAAGAAGCGGGTTTACGCAGTTACCGTGCTTCGTGACCGCCAGGGAGACGTGGCCGAGACGAGCCTGTCGTGGCGCCCGCTCAACGACCCCGTCGAACCGGAGCCGATGCCGTGCCGGGGCATCCGGACGTCTCTCGCCGGCCAGCGCGCCGTGGTCTTGGTGGCCAAGTCGTGCCTCACCAAGACCGGGCCGAACCGGCCGATCAGGGCCAAGGTGCGGCTGATGGACGGCACGGTGGGCCTCGGGTCGACCTACTACAACGACCAGACACACTTCACCGACCTTCTCAGGCGTGCGGGCACGGCTCCGACGGGTCGGGTCACCGCGGAGCACGGTCTCGTCGTGCGGGGCCTCCCCACGATGTTCTCGGCCAGGCACGGCAAGCTGGCGCAAGGTGAGCTGTACCCATTGACCTGCAAGGTCACGGGCTCGGTCGTGTTCCGGGACAACGACGAGAACGCAGATGTCAGCAACGAGTGGTACCGGCTGGCGGGTCGACCGCACGCGTGGGTCTCGGCCCTCTACATGCGCAACGTGAACGGCGCCCCGCCGTACTGCGGCAACGGGCAGACCTATCTGGGACGGGTCACCGCCGAGCTGGTGATCCCTCGGGAGGCCCCCACCACCCGTGCCAACTCGCACGGCGGACTCTTCAGGGGCACGAAGGTCACGATCAACTGCAAGCTCAGAGGACGGCCGGTCGACGGGAACGACCTCTGGTACAACCTCCCGCAGGGGTTGTGGGTCCCGGCGCGCTACGTCTCCAACATCGGCGCAGTGCCGGGCTTCTGCACGCACTGAGCAGTCATCGTGGTCCGCGAGGAGGGCCGCACCCCGAGGTGCGGCCCTCCTGCCATCGTTCGTTACTGACGGGTGCGGCGTCGTTGCCGGCTACCGCTTCGGCGGCCTGCCGCCACCGCCTCCCTTCGTCACCGTCCAGCTGGGGGTGTCGTCGGTGGAGACGTTCCCGGCCGTGTCAGTCGCCCGGACCGAGAAGACGTACGACCCCGGCTTGAGTCCGGTGTAGGTCTTCGGGGAGGTGCAGGACGCCCAGGCCTCCTGGACCCGATCGCCCTTGGTCAGCTGGCACTCGAAGGTCGCGGTCTCGTTCGCGGTGAACGTGAACGTGGCCGTCGAACCGGGGATGCCGTCAGGCTCGAGGGTGACCGTCGGAGGCGTGGCGTCGCCCGTCGGCGGCGTCTCGTCGACCGTCCACTCCGCCGAGGACTTCACCGTCGAGACGTTCCCTGCCTTGTCGGTCGCCCGGACCGAGAACAGGTAGGTCCCGGCCTCGAGGCCGGAGTACGTCTTGGGCGACGTGCAGCCAGCCCAGTCCTCGAGCACCGTACCGTCCTTGGTCAGCATGCACTCGAAGGTCGACTCCGCCTCGTTCGAGGTGAACGTGAACGACGCGCTCGCACCGAGGTCGCCGTCGACCGTGAGGGTCGCGACCGGCGGGGTTGTGTCCTCCCCGGCGTCAGGCGGCTGTTCGCCGTGGCTCTCAGGAGCTTCGAACGCGATCAGCACCGGGCCGAGGTTGTTGCTGCCCTCGAGGGCGATGCTGAACCCGTAGTTGCCCACCGGGGCTCCCGCGATGACCGTGACATACCAGGTCACGGGGGTGTAGCCCGCTGGGAAGGTCGCATTCCAGGTGCCCTGGAGCGTGTCCGCGGCGACCAGGGTCAGCGGCATCGGCACCATTTCCAACCCGTCGCTGCCGTAGACCTTGACGTCGCCGGCGGCGAGCGCCTCCGTCACGTCGGGGGTCGTCAGGTCGTCACCGGGGCCCTTGATGGTCAGGGTGAGGTGGCCCGGAGTGTTCGCTGTGGGTGCGTACACCTGGAGCGGGATCTTCACCGAGCCGGCCTGGGTTGCGTACTTCACCATCGAGTCGGCCCATAGGACCATCGCCGCGTTGTCGTTCACCGTGAGGCTGCCGGACTCGGAGGCGAGCGGCGTCACCGTCTGTGTGTCGTCAGCGGTGACCAGGTCCAGGCTGAGGTTGTACCCACCCTGAGGTGCGGTCCCTG
>JBQCEF010000583.1:0-2781 GCA_051960495.1 Nocardioides sp.
GGTCCGGTCCGGGTGCCGGAGACGTGGCCGGCTCCGCTGAAGCGGCCCATTCCGGCGGCGCAGAGGACCGACCCGGCGGCGGCCAGTGCGGCCCCTGCCGGTCTCGCTGCCCCGCCCGGCAGTCGGCGTCCGGCCGGGCCCTTGGTCAGCGCGCGGGCGGTGAGGGCCGCATGCGCGGCGTACGTCGTGTACATCAACGCCGTCGTGCTGGGGCGTAGCCGCCCGGCCGTCTGCAGGTCACGGTCCATCCGGTCGAGGAGAGGTCGCATCCGTGCGAGGCTAACCGATCTCGATGCCGGGCTCGGCTCAGGTGGTCGGGCCGCCGAACCCCATGCCGGGCCCCATCCCCATGCCACCGGGCCCGTGCCCGAAGCCGTGTCCGAGGCCCATGCCGGGGCCCATGCCGCCCATCGGGCCCTCACCGGACCACGGCCCGATGCCGTTCTTGACCGCGTCGTAGATGGCGTCGGCGCGCTTGCGGGTCAGCGTGCCGTCCTCGACCGCCTGGTCCAGCCGTTCCCGCAGCGCGTCCAGGCGCTCGGTGCGGTGCTCGGTGCGCAACTGGTCCATGACCTTGTCGAGGGCGTCGGACACGGTCTTGGCCGGCAGCCCGAGCTCGTCGGCGAGGCGTTGCGCCAGCTCGTCGTGCATCTCCTCGCGCCACTGCAGGCGCTGCGACACGCCGGGCGCCGGCGAGCCGGTGTCGTCGGGGTCGGCCGACGCCAGCGCGGGCAGACCCAGTCCCAGGGCCGCGGCGGTCGCGATCGATCCGGCGACGAGTGCGGTCTTGCGCTTCATGGTGACCTCCATGTCCTTGTCCTGATGAGTCCAGGCTCCGTCGGTCCCCTGGAACGTCCTACAAGGCAACCTGGGGGTTTGCTGGGAGTTCTGGACCCGCCTGTGGGACCACCACGCGGAACGTCGCGCCGGCGCCCGGAGCGGTCTCCACCTCGAGCCGGCCGCCGTGGGCCCGGACCAGCTCCTCGACGATCGTCAGTCCGAGCCCGGACCCCTCGCCCGCCGGGAGCCCCGGACCGTCGTCGGCGACCTCGAGGACGGCGTTGCCCCCCGCTGCCCCCGCACGGACCTCGACGTGGGTGCCGGGCGGGGTGTGCCGCACGGCGTTGGAGACCAGGTTCATCAGCACCTGCCGGAGCCGGGCCTCGTCGCCGCGGACCAGGATCCCTGCGTCGCCGTCGCCCGGAGCGGTCTCCACCGACAGACGTACGACGTGGTCGGGCGCCGCCGCGCGAGCGTCGTGCACCGCGTCCGCCGCCAGCACCACCACGTCGACCAGGTCCTGGCGCAGCGGCCGCCGCTGGTCGAGCCGCGCCAGCAGCAGCAGGTCCTCGACCAGGTCACCCATCCGGGACGCCTCGTCCTCGATCCTGCGCATCAACCGGTCCAGCTCCGCGGGATCGCGGGCAGCGCCCTGCCGGTAGAGCTCGGCGAACCCGCGGATCGACGTCAGCGGCGTGCGGAGCTCGTGGCTCGCGTCGGCGAGGAACCGGCGCATCCGGTGCTCGGACTCGGTGCGTGCCGCGAACGCCTCCTCGAGCTGGCCGAGCATGCCGTTCAGCGCGCGCGACAGCCGGCCCACCTCGGTGCGCGGCCCGCCTTCCTCGGGAACCCGCCGGCCCAGGTCGCCACCGGCGATGGCCTCCGCGGTCTCCTCGATCCGCCCCAGCGGGCGCAGGCTGCCGCGGACCGCGACGAGGGCCGCGAGCGCACCCAGCAGGAGCACGGCGGCATCGACCGCCAGGATCGTGCCGCGCAGCCGGGCAGCGGTCGCCTGCACGTCCTTCAGCGACGTCGCCAGCGCGAAGGTCCGGCCCTCGGACAGCGGGGTCAGCAGCACCCGCCACGGCGTGCCGTCCGCGGCCGTCACCGTGTACGGCGTGCCTGCGTGCTCGGCGGTCACCGCGGTCGTGACCCCGCCGAGGTCGGGCTGCGGCCCCGACGTGATCGGGTCGGCGAGCTGCACGAGCGTGCTGCCGTCCGGACCGAGCACGCGCACGACGTACCGGCTGGGCAGGTCCTGGCGCATCATCCGCATCGGCCCGACCCGCTGGCCCATCATCCCCCGCTGCACGGCCCCGACCACCGAGACCATCTCGTCGTCGACGCGGCCGGCGAGGTAGCCGCGGAGGAGCGTGCTCGCGGCGACGCCGGCCACCGCCAGGGCGACGGTGAGGATCAGCAGGACGGCGACGATGAGCCGGGTGCGCAGCGAGAACCGTCCCGGCGACGCGCCGACGCCGGCCATGTCACGCCCCGTCCTCGATGCGGAGCACGTAGCCGACCCCGCGGACGGTGTGCAGCAGCGCCGGCTCGACGGTGTCGATCTTGCGCCGCAGGTAGGAGATGTAGGACTCGACGATGGCCGACTCGCCGGCGAAGTCGTACTCCCACACGTGGTCGAGGATCTGGGCCTTCGACAGCACCCGGCCGGCGTTGACCATGAGGTAGCGCAGTAGCTTGAACTCGGTCGGCGACCGCGGCACCAGGCGGCCGGCGCGGCGGACCTGGTGGGCGTCCTCGTCCAGCTCCAGGTCGGCGACGACGAGCCGGCCGTCGTCGGCGACCGCGCCCGTCGTACGACGCAGCACCGCCCGGATGCGCGCCACCACCTCCTCGAGGCTGAACGGCTTGGTGACGTAGTCGTCGCCGCCGAGGGTCAGCCCGGCCACCTTGTCCTCGGTGCCGTCGCGGGCGGTGAGGAACAGCACCGGCACCGGACGCGGCCCCGAGCGGATCCGGCGCAGCACCTCGAAGCCGTCC
>JBQCEF010000584.1:0-3169 GCA_051960495.1 Nocardioides sp.
TCGTGGAGGCGGTCAGCCTGCCGAGCCGGGCGCGGTCCTCCTCGGGCAGCCGGGCGGCGGCGTCGGCGACGGCCTCGGTCAGCCGAGCCGCCGCCTTGCCGGTCGGCGCCGCGAGCGCCACCCGCAACGAGCCGTCGGCGAGGTCCGGCAGCAGCGCGAGCAGCCGGGCCACCGTGGTCGTCTTGCCGGTGCCCGGGCCGCCGGCCACGACGCTGAACCGCCGGTGCGCCGCGACCACGGCCGCCAGCCGCTGCCGGTCGGGCTCCGGCGACCCGAACAGCCGCCCCAGCCCGGTCGCCAGCGCCGAGGCGTCGTACGACAACGGCGGCGACGCCATCGCCGCATCGACGTGGTCGGCGACCAGGCACTCCTGCTGCCAGTCGCGGTCGAGGTAGAGCAGGTCGCCGACGAGCCGCAGCGGCATCCCCGGCGGGCCGCCGTCGCCGACGCCGACGAGGTCGCTCGCCGCCACGGCGCGCAGCCAGCCCTCGGGCTCGGGCCAGGGCAGCGCCGCGACGTCCTCCGGGGCGAGCCCGTCGACCGCCGTCGCGGTCGCGACCTCGGCGAGCGGCAGGCACGACGAGCCCTGCCGCACTGCCCGCACCGCCAGCGCCGCCGCGAGCAGCACCGGGTCGGACGTCTCCCCGCCCAGCCTCGAGAGCCGCAGCGCGACGTGCACGTCGGCATAGCCGAGCACGCCGGCGAGGTTGAACTCGCGCAGCAGCCCGCGCGCCCGCAGCACCGGCTCGGCGACGACCTCGGCGCGCTCGCCCGCCACCTGCCCGGCGACCTGCCCGGTCACCCGCTGCGCCGTCACCGTGCACCCCCGTGCAGGAGGTCGGACAGCCCGGTGACCAGCCCGGCCGGCGGCGTCCACGCGAACACGCCGTGCGGGGTCCCGTCGACGGCCGGCGTGTCCGGTCCGCACATCCCGCGCAGGAAGAGGTAGAGCACCCCGCCGAGGTGCGCGTGAGGGTCGTAGCCGGGCTGGCGCCACCGCAGGTAGCGGTGCAGCGCCACCGAGTAGAGCAGCGCCTGCAGGGGGTAATGAGCGTGCCGCATCGCAGCGACCATCGCGTCGGGCCCGTAGTCGTCGGCGGTGAGGTCGCCGTCGCCGGGCGCAGGTCCGAGCCAGTTGGTCTTGTAGTCCACGACGAGGTAGCGCGGGGACTGCTCACCGGTACGACGCACCCGCAGCACCGCGTCGATCGAGCCGGTCAGGAACCCGCGCAGCCGCCGGTCGGCCACCAGCGGGACGTCGAGGTCGTCCGCGTAACCGTGCAACGGGTCGCCGGCGACGAGGTGGCGCCGCAGCAGGTCGGCGACCTGGCCGACGCTCACGTCCCCGGTGGGCAGGTCACCTCCGGCCAGGGGCAGCTCGAACTCCAGCTCGTCGAGCCGGTCCTTGCGCGCCACGTCGACCAGCCGGACCCCGCCGGCCAGTGGCCCGAGGGGGGTCCGCAGCGCCGGCGCCAGGGCGGTGGCCAGGTCGGCGGGGTCGATGCCGGCGAACCGGGAGGACCCCTCCGCCTCTGCGGCCGCCGCGAGCTCCGACGGCAGGTCGTCGGCGTCGAAGTCGGCCCGCTCCAGAACCGCGTGCACCAGCGTGCCCAACGCGGCGCCGACCGGCAGTCCGGCCATCGGTGAGCGCAGCGCTGCGGCGCGGGCGGCCCGTTCACCGGAAGAGCCGTCCCCGTCGGGCGAGCCGACGACCGCGCCGACGGCTCCCTCCGGCTCGTCGAGCACGCCCGGCTCCTCCGGCTCGCTGCCCGCGGTCGACACGGCGTCCCCGGCCGCAGCGGCGCCGACACCGCCGCCGATCCCCCCGGCTGCGGGCCCGGCCTCGTGCAGCCCGGCGGTGATCCCGGTGTACGACGTGCGCCGCCACAGCCGGTCGAGCTCGCGCTCGAACGACCGCACCGACAGGTCCCCGACCGGAAGGGGCGGGACGACCAGCGGAGCGGCCGACGGCTCGGCGCACGTCTCGGCGCTCACCAGCCCGTCCGACGACGCCGCGATCGCCTCGAGCCGGGCCCGGGCGGCGTCCTCGCGCGGCCGGTCGACCTTCTCCGGGAGCGAGCCGTCGGCGCCGCGGTCGGCGAACAGCAGCCGGGTCAGCGGCGCCTGCACGCAGTTCCACCCCGGCGCCCAGTGCGCGACCACCTGGCAGCGGGCTCGGGTCAGGGCGACGTAGGCGAGCCGCAGCGACTCCCCCACGTCCTCGGCGAGGTGGACCGCCTTGCGCCCGCCGTACCCGGCCCCGGACGGCCCGCCCACGTCGAGCACCCGGTGCCCGTCGGGGCCGTGCAGCCGCAGCGTCTCGTAGACGTTGACGTTCTTGTCCCACAGGAACGGCGCGTAGACGACCGGGAACTCCAGCCCCTTGGCGCGCCAGATCGTCATCACCTGCACCGCCTTGGCGTCGGAGTCGAGCCGGCGGCTGCGCTCCTCGTCGACGTCGCCGGCGGCCTCGGCCATCCGGTGCTGCAGCCACTGCACCAGCGACGACACCCCGCCGTAGCCCTCGACCGACGCCTCGTGGAGCGCCTGCCCGATGTGCCGCAGGTCGGTGAGGTCGCGCTCGCCGCCCTCGCGAGCCAGCACCCGCCGCGCCAGGCCGGTCGCGGTCGCCGCCTCCAGCAGGCCGGCCACGCCCCTGGTCGTCAGCGTCTCGCCCCAGGCACGCAAGCGCGCTCCGAGGTCGTCGAGCTCGGTCTCCGAGGCGAGCGCGAGCCGCTCGGCGTCCCAGCCGACGAAGTCGGTGAGCGCGGCGTTGCGGGCCAGGCCGCTGCGCTGCGGCTGCTCGAGCGCGCTGAGCAGCGCCAGCCACTCCTGCGACGCGCGCGAGGCGAAGACCGACGACACCGCGCTGAGCACGACCGGCACGTCGAGCGCCGCCAGCGCGTCGCGCACCATCGCCCCGTCGTCGTTGCGGTGCACCAGCACGGCCACGTCGGCCGCCTCCACCGGCCGTCGGTGTCCGGACCGCTCCACCACCTCCGCGCCGGAGGACAGCAGCCCGACGACGTCGGCGGCGACGTCCCGGGCGACGAAGGGGCGCGCCACGTCGACGCCGATGTGCTTGCCGTTGTCGACGCCGAACAGATTGCGCGGCACCCGCCGCAGCCGCACCGGCGCGGCGACGGGAGACCCCACCAGCGACGCTTCA
>JBQCEF010000585.1:0-7116 GCA_051960495.1 Nocardioides sp.
CGCGCGGTGGAGATGTGGGTCCCCCACTCCTACCCTGCGAGCTAGTCGAGTCGGGCCGGCGCACGGGAGGGTAGGACTCGGCGTTCCCGAGCCGGCTCCACGAGTGTTGGCAACTGCGCGCGGCCCAATCAAGTCGTCCAGACAGCCGAAACGTCCTGCAGATCACATCTGCAGGACGTTTCACGCTCAGCCGGCCTCACCGGCCGAGAGGCAGATCACGCGCTCAGATCTTGGCGCCACCGTCCACGTAGAGGACCTGACCGGTGATGTAGGACGCCTCGTCGCTGCACAGGAACGCGGCCGCGGCGGCGATGTCCTCGGGGTAGCCCACGCGGCGGACGGGGTTGCGCTCCGCCGCGGCCTTGCGGAACTCCTCGGGCTCGACCCCGACGCGGCGGGCGGTGTCGTCGGTCATGTCCGTCACGATGAAGCCGGGCGCGATCGCGTTGGCGTTGATGCCGAACGGACCGAGCTCGAGGGCCAGCGTGCGGGTGAACCCCTGCAGGCCCATCTTGGCGGCGGAGTAGTTCGCCTGGCCGCGGTTGCCGAGCGCCGAGACGCTCGAGAGGTTGAGGATCTTGCCGTACTTCGCCGCGACCATGTGCTTCTGCACCGCCCGGGTCATCAGGAACGAGCCCCGCAGGTGCACGTTCATCACGGTGTCCCAGTCCTCGTCGGTCATCTTGAACAGTAGGTTGTCGCGGGTGACGCCGGCGTTGTTGACCAGGACGTCGACCTTGCCCAGCTCCTCGACGACCTGCGCGACCGCGGTCTCGACGGACTCGGTCTCTGCGACGTTGCACGCCAGCCCGATAGCCTTCGTCGCGCCCAGCCCCTCGGCGGCAGCGGCGGCGGACGCCTGGTCGAGGTCGAGGATGGCCACGGAGGCGCCCTCGTCGGCGAATCGCTTGGCGGTTGCCGCACCGATGCCGCGAGCGGCTCCGGTGACGATGACGACGCGATCGGCGTAGCGGCTCATCTCGTACGTTCCTCCTGCGGGGCGGTGTTGGGGCGGCACGAGTCTAGTGAGCCGCGTCATGCCCGTAGGCTCGGGCTGTGCGTGAGGGAAGTTTTCGGTTCGCGGTCGTCATGTCGCTGCTGCTTGCCGCCGCAGCGGTGGCGGTGGCGGTGACCTATCACCTTCCCCTGCGCGACCCCGACGGGGTGAAGGTCCCGACCTACATCCGGCTCCCGGTCATCCTGCTGGTCACGTTCCTGGCCGACGTCGTGCCGCGCGGCGTGGTTCGGACCCGGGGACTCCGCGGCTTCCCCCGCTCGCTGGGGCAGGTCGTCCGCGAGCGCTGGCCCAAGGAGCACATCCGGTTCGCCCTCGTCGGGCTCGGGGCGTGGTACCTCACCTACGTCGCGTTCCGGAACCTGAAGAGCTTCGTGCCGTTCGTGAACCGCCGCCTGTACGACGACGCCCTGGACCGGATCGACCACGTGCTGTGGCTCGGCCACGACCCGGCGCAGGTGCTCCACGCGCTGTTCGGGACCGGCGCGGCCGCCCACGTCTTCTCGTTCATCTACATCGCCTGGATCGTGCTCGTCCCGGCGTCACTGGTGGTCGCGCTGGTGTGGTCGCGCGACGTGCGTGCCGGGGAGTGGTTCGTCACGGCCATCGCGGTCGACTGGGTGCTGGGCGTCGCGACGTACTTCGCGGTCCCGACGCTGGGACCGGTCTACTCCGACCCGGGGTCGTTCTCCGACCTGCCGCACACCTGGGTCTCGACGCTGCAGAGCACGATGATCCAGGAGCGCTACGACGTGCTCGCCGGACCGTTCGGCACCGACGCGGTCCAGACGATCGCGGCCTTCGCCTCGCTCCACGTCGGGATCACCGTGACCGTGTGCCTGATGGCCGAGCTGCTGCGGCTGCCCCGCTGGCTGCGGGTCTCGCTGTGGGTGTTCCTGGTGCTGACGGTGCTGTGCACGGTCTACCTGGGCTGGCACTTCTTCACCGACGCGATCGGCGGCGCGGTGCTCGGCGCCCTCGGCGTGCTGATCGCCGCCTGGGGCACCGGCAACCATGTGCACGGGGTGCCCAGGCGGCTGTCCAGGAGCGAGTCCCCGCCCGTCGCGGTCGAGCAGCGGTAGGCCGGCTCAGCCTCCGGCGACGGCCCGGCGCAGGCGCGCGGCGTACTCCTCCGCCTCACCGTCGGCGTACTTCGTGCGCGGCCAGAAGAACCCCCGCAGGCCGTCGCCCTTGGTGCGCGGCACCACGTGCAGGTGCGGGTGCGCCACGGACTGGCTGACGGTGTTGTTCATGGCCACGAACGAGCCCTGGGCACCGAGCGCGTCGACCATGGCGGCGGCGAGCGTCTGGCCCGCCGCCAGGAACGGGTCGCGGAGCCGGTCCGGCAGGTCCGGCAGCGTCACGACGTGCAGCCGCGGCACCAGCAGCACGTGTCCCTTGAAGACCGGCCGGTGGTCGAGGAACCCCACCATCTCCTCGGTCTCGAGGACCAGCTCAGCGGCCACCTCCCCGGCCACGATCCGGCAGAACAGGCAGTCGGTCCCGGCGTCGGTGCTCACGAGAGCCGAACCTGCCAGGTGCCCGCTCCGCGGGCAAGCCGGGCGCACGGGCGGACCGCACGACCGGTGACCATTGGCTGGTCGGGTCAGGCCGCTCCGCGCACCTTCAGTGCTGCCAGCCACGTCTCGAAGCGGCCTTCGTTGCCGGACAGGTAGGTCCGCAGGTCGCCCTCGAAGGCGTCGATCCCGCGACGCATCGCGAGCAGCTGGAAGTCCATGCGTCGCGACGGGTCGCACGTGTGACCTTCGGCCGCCCCGTGCTCCACCGACGCGCCGCAGTGTGCACACGGCATCCGACTGGGAAAGAACATGACCCGAGCTCTCCTGTGGGCAACTGCTGAGGATGTCCTCAAGGGTTCCCCAGACCAAACGGGCGAAACCGGTCCGGGCCCTTGACGTCGCGCATCAGGCCTGAGAATCCTGGCCGGAGGTCCTTCCGGATCTCGGCGGACGGGCAGTCCTCCTCCGCCGCGAAAACCGGGAGCGTTCATGCAGATCCACCGGCTCAACCCCCACGTCACGGTCCTCAACGACCACCAGGCCGTGCCCACGATCGGCTTCCTGCCCATCAACGCGTTCGTCCTCCACGCTGCCGAGCCGGTCGTCGTCGACACCGGACTCAGCCTCCCCGACCGCAACTTCCTGGAAGACCTCGGATCGGTGATCGATCCCGCGGACGTGCGCTGGATCTGGCTGACCCACCCCGACCGCGACCACACCGGCGGCCTGTTCGACCTGCTGGACGCAGCGCCGCAGGCCCGCATCGTGACGACGTTCCTGAGCGTCGGGATCATGTCGACCGCGACCCCGCTGCCGATGGACCGGCTGCGACTGATCAACCCGGGAGAGACGCTCGACGTCGGCGACCGCACCCTCACCGCGTTCCGCCCGCCGCTGTTCGACAGTCCTGCCACGGTCGGGTTCTTAGACCCCGTGTCGCGCACCTGCGTGGCCTCCGACTGCTTCGGCTCCCCGTTGTCCACCGAGGACCTCGCGACCGGCAGCGACGTACGCGACGTCCCCGCCGACGACCTCCGGTCCGGCCAGCTGCTGTGGGCCACGGTCGACAGCCCGTGGATCCACGTCGCCGACCACGACACCTACATGAAGACCGTCGAGCCGATCCGGGCGATGAATCCCGAGACGATCCTCAGCTCGCACCTGCCCGCCGCCATCGGTCAGACGAAAGCCTGCCTCGAGATGCTCGCCATGGCACCGATGGCGGACCCGTGGACCGGACCGGACCAGAAGGCGTTGGAGGAGATGCTCGCCAGCTTCGAGCCGGAGGCCGCCCCGGCACCCTGATCGCCGAGGACCACCTCAGTCGAAGATCCAGGCGGCCGCATCAGGGGGGAGCAGGTTTCCGGGAAGTACTGGAGCGCTCGCCAGCGTCGGCTCGGCGGACAGCCGGTGCGGCGACCGGCCGAGGTTGACCACGCAGCGCAGCGCGGACCCTCGGCGGAAGTCGATGACGTCCTCCTCGTGCCCGAGCCAGCGGAGAGTCTGGTCGGTCCCGGCGCGACGGCGCAGGTTCAGCGCCTCCCGGTAGAGCTCCAGGGTCGACCCCGGCCGTCCCGTCTGGCTCTGGGCGGTCATGCCTGACCACTCCGGCGGCTGCGGCAGCCAGGGCGGCGTACCGTCGCAGGAGAACCCGAAGGGTGGCTGCTCACCGCTCCACGGCAACGGGACCCGGCAGCCGTCACGTCCGCGCAGCCTGCCCTGCGAGCGGGTGAACACCGGGTCCTGGAGCACGTCATCGGGAAGGTCCTCTACCTCCGGAAGGCCCAGCTCGTCTCCCTGGTAGACGTAGGCCGAACCGGGCAGCGCCAGGGTGAGCAGCGCCGCGGCCCTGGCCCGTGCCCATCCGTCATGACCGCTGCTCGCCAGGCGAGTCGCCGGCCGGACCTCGTCGTGGCTCGACAACGCCCACGTCGGCGTCGCCCCCACCGAGCTCAGCGCTGCGAGTGTCGTGTCCACGACCTCGCGGATGCGTTTCGCATCCCAGCCGGCGTAGAGGTAGTCGAAGTTGAACGCCGTGTGCAGCTCGTCGGGCCGCAGGTAGCGGGCGAGCCGCTCCGGCCCGTTGACCACTGCTTCGGCGACGAGCACCCGGTCCCCCGGGTAGCTGTCCACCAGCGCACGCCAGCGACGGAAGATCACGTGCACCTCGTCGACGTCCCAGTGCGGGTTGCCGACCCACCGCGTCGCGGTGAACGCCCCGTCGTCGCCGTATTCCGCGTCTGGCAGCCCGGGCTCCTTCATCATCGCTGCGGCGGCGTCCACGCGGAACCCGTCGACTCCACGGTCGAGCCAGAACCGCAGCACGTCGTCGAACTCGGCGCCGACCTCGGGCGATCGCCAGTCGAGGTCCGGCTGCTCGGCTGCGAACGTGTGGAGGTACCACTGGCCCATCCGGCCGCCTGGTTCCCTGACCCGCGTCCAGGCCGATCCGCCGAACGCGCTGATCCAGTTGTTCGGAGGCAGCTCCCCGTCCGGACCGCGGCCGTCCCTGAACACGTAGCGGCTGCGCGCCGCGGAGCCGGGAGCGGACACGCACGCCTCGCGGAACCAGGCGTGCGCCGAGGAGGTGTGGTTGGCCACCAGGTCGATGAGCACCCGCAGGCCCAGCGCGTGGGCTCGCTCGATCAGCCGGTCCGCATCGGCGAGGGTTCCGAACCGCGGATGGATCGCGCGGTAGTCGCACACGTCGTAGCCCCCATCGGCCATGGGCGAGGAGTACCACGGGGCGACCCACAACGCGTCGACGCCCAGGTCCGCCAGGTAGGGCAGCCGCTCGGTCAGCCCCGCGAGGTCCCCTTCGCCATCGGCGTCACCGTCGGCGAACGAGCGCGGATACACCTCGTAGACGACCGCGTCGTACCACCATGGCCGGCTCGCCGCTGCCGAGCTCACGGCCAGCTCTGGTCGATGTTGGCGAGCGACGTGTCCAGATCCTGCTGTCCCGACACCCAGGCCGTCATCTCGCGCCAGAAGCTTCCCGCCCCGACCTCCCCGGGCATCTGGTCGGACCCGTCGAACAGGAACGTGGAGGCGTCGTAGGCGACCTCGGCCATCTGACCGGTGAGCTCGTCGGGGTAGAGGCTCACGTCGAAGTTCGTGTGCGGAGAGATGAAGCTGCTCCTCGGGGCCGCCTCGACGCCCAGCTTCGGGTCGGCGAGCAGCTCCATGACCTTCCTGGCGGCGTCCGAGTCGTTCATGAGCACGGCCAGGTCGCCGCCGCCGAGGACGGGGTTCGGGCCGTCGGCCGTGGCCGGGGGGAAGCCGAAGGCACCGATCTGGTCGATGGAGACCCCGGCGCCTTCGACGATGAAGTTCGGGATGAAGCTGCCCTGCTTGAACAACCAGCAGCCCGGGCCGCCCTTGTCGAACATCGGGTAGCCCGCCGTCGCGAAGCCGGTGCTGGCGATCGCCTTGCGGCCACCGAGCACGTTGCCCTCGGTGAACATCAGCTTCTCGAACTCGGCTGCGGCCAGGCGGACCACATTGGAGTCGAACGGGATCTCGTGGTTGACCCACTGGTTGTAGACGTCCGGCCCGCCGTACCGCATCACCAGGTCCTCGAGCCAGTCGGTGACCGGCCAGCCGGTCGCGGCGTCCGCCTCGATCCCCAGGCACCACGGCGTGCCGCCGTCGGACCTGATCTGGTCAGTGAGGGCGTTGAGCTCGTCGAGGGTCCGCGGGACCTGGTAGCCGGCCTCGGCCCTGGCCGCCTTGTTGTCGAACACCAGGCTCTTGACGTTCATCTGCACCAGGAGCCCGTAGAGCTTGTCGTCGAAGGTGCCGACGTCCAGCGTGCCCGGGACCATGGTCTGCTCCAGGCTGTCCCGGTCCACGACGTCGTCCAGCGGGAACGCCGCGCCACGCTTGACGATGTCGCCCACGACGCCGGGCTGCGGGATCAGGGCGATGTCGGGGGTGTCGTTGGCCTGGATCTTCTGCATGATCAGCTGGTTGATGTTCTCCACCTTCTGCAGCTTCACCGTGATCCCGGTGCCCTCGGTCGCCTTGTCCAGGTGCTCCTGGAAGCCGTCGACGATCGGCTGGTCGACGCTCGCCCACACGGTGACGGTGGAGGAGTCGCCGCCGCCGGTGCCCGCGCCCGCGCCGCCGCAAGCGGTGAGGGCGGCGAGCGCCGCGGCCCCAACGGCCGCTATCGCGCCACGGCGACGAAGGCGCCGTGCGGGGCGCGAGGCGAGTGGTCGGGTCATGACATCCTCCTGCTGCTGCGGATGGAAACGTTTCCATCACCATGCCAGCGTCATCATCGGTTGGTCAAGAGAATCCCCCACTAAGTCCGCCGTGGGCTAGGCCGTTGCACGAACTGCTACTACGCAAACGTTTCCAGGTCCGCTACGATCGACGCCATGGCACCGCGACGCCCGAAGTCCGACCCCAACGGAAGGACCGCACAGGTGAACATGGCCGACATCGCCCGCGCAGCCGGGGTGTCGATGGCCACCACCTCACGGGCGCTCAACGGCCTGCCGGGTGTCGCACCCGCCACGCGGGACCTGGTCCTGCGTGTGGCGCGCGAGCACGCCTACGTCGTCTCCCCGGAGG
>JBQCEF010000586.1:0-3054 GCA_051960495.1 Nocardioides sp.
GCCGGATCTGCGCCACGCTGGGTGAGCCGGTCCTCCTCGACGGCCACGAGGTCGTCGTCCCGCCCAGCGTGGGCGCGGTGATGCTCGCCGCGTCGTACACCTCGGTGCGTGACGTGCTGCGTGACGCGGACGCGGCGATGTACGCGGCCAAGTCGGCCGGCGGTGCACGTCACGTGGTGGCGGACCCGCTGTCGCGCCGCTGACGTCATACGTCCGGAGGCCTATAGGGCTCCGGACGTATGACGTTGCGACGTCACATGTGGATCATGTGCCCGGCGAGGCCCTCGACGGCCTCCTTGACCGCCTCTGACAGCGTCGGGTGCGCGAACACGTTGCGGGACACCTCGTCCGCGGTAAGGTCCCACCGCTGCGCCAGGGTCAGCGCCGGGAGCAGCTCGGTGACGTCGGGGCCGATCATGTGGGCGCCGATGATCTCGTTGTACTTCGCGTCGGCGACGAGCTTCACGAATCCGGTGGTGTCACCGAGGCCCTTGGCCTTGCCGTTGGCCGAGAACGGGAACTTCGCGACCTTGACGTCGTACCCCTTCTCCTTGGCCTGCTCCTCGCTGTAGCCGAACGAGGCGATCTGCGGCTGGCAGTACGTCGCCCGCGGGATCATGTCGAACTCGATCTCCATCGTCTCCGCGCCGGCGATCGTCTCGGCGGTCACGATGCCCATCGCCTCGGCGGTGTGGGCGAGCATGAGCTTGCCGGTGACGTCGCCGATCGCCCAGACGCCGTCGACGTTCGTGCGGCCGCGCTCGTCGACCGCGATCGCGCCCCGGTCGGTGGTTTGCACGCCGGTGTTCTCCAGGCCGTAGCCCTCGAGCCGCGGGGCGAAGCCGATCGCCTGCAGCACCTTGTCGGTCTCGATGACCTGCTGGTCGCCACCATTGGCGGGGGAGACCGTGACCTTGACCTTGTCGCCGGAGTCGTCGATCGACTCGACCTTGGTGGACAGCATCACGTTCACGCCGAGCTTCTTGTAGTGCTTGAGGAGCTCCTTGGAGACCTCGGCGTCCTCGGTCGGGACCATGCGGTCGAGGAACTCCACGATCGTGACGTCGACCCCGAAGTTCTTCATCACGTAGGCGAACTCGACACCGATCGCGCCCGAGCCGGCGATCACGATCGAGCCGGGCAGCTGGTCGGTGAGGATCTGCTCCTCGTAGGTGACGACCCGCTCGGACAGCTTGGTGCCGGGGACCAGCCGGGTGGTCGCGCCGGCGGCGATGATGATGTCGTCGCCGGTGACCTCGGAGGTGTTGCCGTCGGAGTCCTTGACCTCGATCGTCTTGGCGTCCTTGAACGTGCCCCACCCGTGGATCTCGGTGATCTTGTTCTTCTTCATCAAGAAGTGCACGCCCTTGACGATGGAGTCCGACACCTCGCGGCTGCGCGCGTGGGTCGGCTTGAAGTCCATCGAGGCGTCGCCGCTGATCCCGAACTTGTCCTTGTCGTGGGTCAGGATGTGCGAGAGCTCCGCGTTGCGCAGCAGGGCCTTCGAGGGGATGCACCCCACGTTGAGACACACCCCGCCCCAGTACTTCTCCTCGACCACGGCCACGGACTTGCCGAGCTGGGCCGCGCGGATGGCGGCGACGTAGCCACCGGGGCCCGCGCCGAGGACGACAACGTCGAAGTGTTGGCTCATGGGGCCACCTTATTGGGTGCGCCGAGCGACCCTTCCCCGGTGGTTGAGGAGCGAGCGCAGCGAGCGTCTCGAAACCAGCCGTCTCCTCACACGTGCGCCAGCAGCCCGTCCAAGGGCAGCGGGGCGACGCCGTCAGGCAGCGCCTCGACGAGCGCCCGGGCGTACTGCGCCTTGCGGCCGCTATGCGTGCCGAGGAACCTGCGCAGCTGCGCCTCGAGCGGCTTCTCGCGCTGGGCCGGCTGGTTCTGGAAGGTGCGAAACATCGGCAGCTCGCCCTGCGCCTCGATCACCTGTACGACGCCCTCCGCGCCGAGGCTTCGGATCAGCTCCTCCTCGAGGTCGCGGGCGCACACGAAGAACCCGTGTCGCTCCAGAGCGGTCGGGCCGTCGTCGTCAGCGAGGTCCGTGGCCACGCCGGTGCGCTCCAGCGCACGGCGGAAGTGGCGCGCCTCGGCCAGGTCGCAGAGGCCGGCGAGACGCAGCGCGGCCCCGCCGGGCCCGTACTCGCGCAGGTAGCGGCCCACGTTGGTGGCGCCGCCCATCGGGACGACCGCGACCCCGGCCGCCTCCAGGTCACGACCGCGACGGAGCGCCAAGGTGGTGAGTGCGACGCGGTCGCTCACGCCCTCCACGAGCACGACGGTCGTGGTCCGCGGTGAGCGGCGCCTGGTGTCCACCCCGCCACGGTCCCAGCGCGAGCGGCGCCCGGTCCAGCCGATATCGGGCACGGACGGGTGGGGGCCGTTCGTGTCATGCGTGCCATCCGTGCCGGGCCCTAGCGTGCAGGTGGAGGGAGGTGGCGCGTGGCGCACCTGGACCTGAGCGTGGCCGACGTGACCGAGATCCGCCGGCTGCTCACGCTCGACGAGGAAGGGCACCCGGACCGGATCCGCTACTGCCTGGTCGGACTGATGCGCCTGGTGCCCTGCGACGTCGCCGGGTTCGCGATCGGCGACCGCTCCGGCTGCACCGAGCAGACCGTCGTGATCCCCGACCGGTATGAGCGCTGGCCCGGCCTGTCGAACCACGACTCGGCGTGGGTCAGCGGGGTCGAGCACTGCGTCTCGCGGCTGGGTCCGGGAACGCCCTATCCGGCGGTCAGGGCCTCGCCCGACATCAGGGACGCCCTGCGGGTCGGTTTCGAGATCGGTGATGCCCGGGTGGCCCAGATCTGGCTGGGCCGTCGTACCGAGCTGTTCGAGCCGCGCCACGTCGAGATCCTCAGCATGCTCGAGCCCGCCCTCGCGCGCGTGGTGCGGCGCCCACCCGCGAGCCGTGTCTCGGCTGCGCTCTCCGCGTCCGAACGGCGCGTTCTCCAGCTCGTCGCGCTCGGCGGGACGAACCGCGACATCGCGTGCCGCCTGGCCGTCACCGAGGCGACGGTGCGCAAGCACCTGGAG
>JBQCEF010000587.1:0-5798 GCA_051960495.1 Nocardioides sp.
CGGAGCGCGGCCGTCCGGGTGTCCGCCTCGGCGGCGGTCACGCTGCCGCCGTCGTCCTGGAGTGCGAGCTCGACGATGGTGCGGCAGCGTGCGGCCAGGCCGGCCAGCCTCACCGCGCGTGCGGCCATCCCGGCCGGGAACACCAGGTCCACGTGCCGGCGCAGTGCCATCAGCTCGTCGGCCACCTCGGGCCGCCACCGGGCGACGTCGAGGTCGGCCAGTCGTTGCGCGGTCTCGGCCAGGGTGCGGCGCAGGGCGCTGTCGGCCTCGGACGGGTCCGGCACCTGGCGCTCGGTCACCGCCTGGTGGCACTGCCACTGCACCCCCGCGCCGGCCCGGTGCGGCACCAGGCCGAGGCCGGCGCCGAGGACGACCGCGCCCTCGCCTGCCTCCAGGACCTCGGCGTTGAAGTCGGCCGGGCCGGCCAGGCCCAGCGGGTCGCCCGGGACCGGTAGCGCGAGCCCGGCGGCGGTGCCGCCCTCGGCGCGCAGCAGCCCGAGCGCGAGGATCAGCGGCACGGCCTCGGGCTGGTCCGGCAGGCCCAGCACGTCGTGGGCCGCGTCGTCGCCGACGATGGCGTCACGCGCGTCGTCGAGGCTGACGGCCCCGGCCGCCCACGCGGAGAACCAGAGCGCGAAGCGTGCCGAGGTGGGCAGGGCATGGGTCACGCGACGAGGTTACGCGTGGCGCGCCGGGCCTTCCGCCGCGTCCCGCCTCGTGGTGCCGTAGGTTGGTCCCGCCCACCACCGTCCCGTCGCGACCGCCGGAGTGTTGAACCGTGGATCCCGTCATCGAGCTCGCCGACGTGACGGTCAAGCGTGGTCAGGCCACGCTCATCGGAGGGGTCGACTGGACCGTCGAGGAGGACGAGCGCTGGGTCGTGCTGGGCCCCAACGGCGCCGGCAAGACCACGCTGCTGCAGATCGCCTCGGCGCAGATCCATCCCACCACCGGCGTCGCGGCCATCCTCGGCGAGATCCTCGGCACGGTCGACGTCTTCGACCTGCGGCCCCGGATCGGGCTGACCAGTGCGGCCATCGCGGAACGGATCCCGCGCTCGGAGCGGGTGCACGACGTCGTGGTGTCCGCGTCGTACGCCGTCATCGGCCGGTGGCGCGAGCACTACGACGACCTCGACCACGAGCGCGCCGACCAGCTGCTCACCGAGCTGGGGGCCGGCCAGCTCGCCGACCGCACGTTCGGCACCCTCAGCGAGGGGGAGCGCAAGCGCGTCCAGATCGCCCGGTCGCTGATGACCGACCCCGAGCTGCTGCTCCTCGACGAGCCCGCCGCCGGACTCGACCTCGGCGGGCGTGAGGACCTGGTGTCGACGCTGTCGGTGCTCGCCATGGACGAGGACTCGCCGGCCACGGTGCTGGTCTCGCACCACGTGGAGGAGATCCCGCCGGGGTTCACCCACGCGCTGTTGCTGCGCGAGGGGGGCGTCGTCGCCTCCGGACCGCTCGAGCACGTGATGACCGAGGAGATCGTCTCGGCGACGTTCGGGATGCCGCTGCAGCTGCGGCACGACGACGACCGGTGGTCGGCACGCCGACACCCGCGGCACCGCACCGGGCTCTGACCCCGGGCTAGGGTGATCGCATGGAGTGGTTCCGGGATCACCTGTGGGAGACGTGGACCGGCCTGGCCATCCTGCTGGGGGTCGCCGAGCTGTTCAGTCTCGATCTCGTGCTGCTCATGCTCGCCCTCGGAGCGTGCGTCGGCGTCGTGACCGCCCTGCTCGGCCTGCCGGTCGCCGTGCAGATCCTGGCCGCACTCGCCGCGTCGGTCGCCATGCTCGCGCTGGTCCGTCCGGGCATGGCCAAGCGGCTGCAGTCGGGACCGGACCTGAAACTGGGCCACGACGCCCTCGTCGGACGCACCGGCGTCGCGGTCACCGAGATCACCGCCGACGGCGGCCAGGTCCGCATCGGCGGGGAGCTGTGGAGCGCCCGGACCTTCGACGAGACCGCGGTGATCCACCCGGGCGCGCGCGTCGACATCTTCCAGATCAAGGGCGCCACAGCCGTGGTGCACGCCGTCCCCGAGCTCGACGCCTAGACCCCTACCGCAAGGAGAACCCGTGCCCGCCCTAGCCATCCTCTTCATCCTGCTCGCGGTGTTCGCCGTGGCAGTGCTGGCGAAGACGGTGCGCATCGTGCCCCAGGCCCGCGCCGGCATCGTCGAGCGCTTCGGCAAGTACAAGGCCACGCTGCCCGCCGGCCTCAACGTCGTCGTCCCGTTCGTCGACAAGGTCCGCTACATGATCGACCTGCGCGAGCAGGTGGTGTCGTTCCCGCCGCAGCCGGTGATCACCGAGGACAACCTGGTCGTGTCCATCGACACCGTCATCTACTTCCAGGTCACCGACCCGATCGCTGCGACGTACGAGATCGCCAACTACATCCAGGCCGTCGAGCAGCTCACCATGACCACGCTGCGCAACATCGTCGGCGGGATGGACCTCGAGGAGACGCTGACCAGCCGCGACGAGATCAACAGCCGGCTGCGTGGTGTGCTCGACGAGGCCACGGGCAAGTGGGGCATCCGGGTCAACCGCGTGGAGCTGAAGGGCATCGACCCGCCGCCGTCGATCAAGGACTCGATGGAGAAGCAGATGCGGGCCGACCGCGAGAAGCGCGCGGTCATCCTCACCGCCGAGGGACAGCGCCAGGCCGCGATCCTCACCGCCGAGGGGTCCAAGCAGTCCGCGATCCTGACCGCGGAGGGAGCGCGCGAGGCGCAGATCCTGCGCGCGCAGGCGGACCGCGAGTCCAAGATCCTGCAGGCGCAGGGTGAGGGACAGGCCATCCAGACGGTGTTCCAGGCGATCCACGACGGCCGCCCGGACCAGTCCCTGCTGGCCTACCAGTACCTCCAGATGATGCCGAAGATCGCCGAGGGCGACGCCAACAAGGTGTGGATCGTCCCGAGCGAGATCGGCAAGGCGCTCGAGGGCCTGGGGTCGACCATGAACAGCCTGAAGGGCATCCCGGACGAGGTCGACGGCCCGCGCACGCGCGTCGACATGGGCTCGTCCGAGCCTGACGTGCCCTCGCGCGACGAGACCCTGCAGCAGACCCACGACGAGGTCGCCGCGGCGATCGCGGCGGCGGAGGCCTCGTCGCAGCCGACCCGGGGCAGGGGTGAGGGCGAGACTCCGCAGGAGCCGCCCGCCCAGTGACAGGGCTCGAGATGGTGGCGGTGCTCCTCGCGGGCATCGCCGCCGGCACCATCAACACCGTGGTGGGGTCGGGCACGCTGATCACGTTCCCGACCCTGCTGGCGTTCGGGGTCCCGCCGGTGACGGCCAACGTTTCCAACACCGTCGGTCTCGTGCCCGGCTCGCTGTCGGGAGCGATCGGCTACCGCCGCGAGCTCGCCGGCCAGCGCGGTCGGCTGCTGCGCCTGGGGACGGCGTCGTTACTCGGCGGTGTCGCGGGTGCGGTGCTGCTCCTGGTGCTGCCCGCCGCAGCCTTCGACGCGGTGGTGCCGGTCCTGATCGGGCTGGGCTGCGTGCTGGTCCTGCTGCAGCCGCGGATCAGTGCGGCCGTGGCCGTCCGTGCCGCGGCCCGGGGCCGGGAGGTGCACCCGCACGGGGCCGGCTGGGTGTGGGTGCTGGTGATGCTGACCGGCGTCTACGGCGGCTACTTCGGCGCCGCCCAGGGCGTGCTGCTGATGGCCGTGCTCGGGGTCGGCCTGCAGGAGAGCATGCAGCGCAACAACGCCACCAAGAACGTGCTGGCGATGCTCGTCAACGGCGTCGCGGCGCTGATCTTCATCGCGGTCGCCGACGTCGACTGGGCCGTGGCCGGGCTGATCGCCCTCGGCTCGGTGGTGGGCGGCCAGCTGGGTGCGACCGTCGGCAGGCGGCTGCCTCCGGTCGCGCTGCGCGCCGTGATCGTGCTGGTCGGCGTGGTGGCGATCACCGCCTTCGTGGTGGGGTAGCCGACGGCGGTGGCGGCCGCCGGGCGCACTACGCTGGGCCAATGCCAACGCCGGACGAGCACGACCAGGACCAGGGGCCGAGCTTCGAGGACCTCGGCATCGACAAGCGCGTCCTGCGGGCGCTGCGCGACGTCGGCTACGAGTCGCCCTCGCCGATCCAGGCGGCGACGATCCCGGCGCTGCTCGAGGGCCGCCACGTCGTCGGTCTGGCCCAGACGGGCACCGGCAAGACCGCGGCGTTCGCCGTACCGATCCTGTCGCAGCTCGAGCTGAAGTAGAAGGCGCCCCAGGCCCTGGTGCTGGCGCCGACCCGCGAGCTGGCCCTCCAAGTCTCCGAGGCGTTCGAGCGCTACGCGGCGCACCTGCCCGGCGTGCACGTGCTGCCGGTCTACGGCGGCCAGGCGTACGGCGTCCAGCTCTCGGCGCTGCGTCGCGGGGTGCACGTCGTCGTCGGGACGCCCGGCCGGATCATGGACCACCTCGAGAAGGGCACGCTCGACCTCTCGCAGCTGCGCTTCCTGGTGCTCGACGAGGCCGACGAGATGCTCAAGATGGGCTTCGCGGACGACGTCGAGACGATCCTCGCCGAGACGCCGGAGGACAAGCACGTCGCGCTGTTCTCCGCGACGATGCCCGCGCAGATCCGGCGGATCTCGAAGAAGTACCTCACCGACGCCGCCGAGATCACCGTCAAGAACAAGACCGTCACCGCCGCGAACACCACCCAGCGCTACCTGATGGTGGCCTACCCGCAGAAGCTGGACGCGCTCACGCGGATCCTCGAGGTCGAGAACTTCGAGGGCATGATCGTGTTCGTCCGCACCAAGCAGGCCACCGAGGTGCTCGCCGAGCGGCTGCGCGCGCGGGGCTTCTCCGCCGCGGCGATCAACGGCGATATCGCCCAGGCCCAGCGCGAACGGACGATCAACCAGCTGCGCGACGGCCGGCTCGACATCCTCGTTGCCACCGACGTCGCGGCGCGCGGGCTCGACGTGGACCGGATCAGCCACGTCGTCAACTACGACATCCCCACCGACACCGAGTCCTACGTGCACCGGATCGGCCGCACCGGCCGGGCGGGCCGGACCGGCGACGCGCTGTCGTTCGTGACGCCACGGGAACGACACCTGCTCAAGGCGATCGAGCGGGCGACCCGGCAGCCGCTCACCCAGATGCACGTCCCCAGCGTGGAGGACGTCAACGAGACCCGGGTCGCCCGGTTCACCGACTCGATCACCGAGGCCCTCGCCTCGGACAAGCTCGGTTTCTTCCGCGACCTGGTGAACGGCTACGAGCAGGAGCACGACGTGCCCGCGGCCGACATCGCAGCGGCACTGGCCGTGATGGCGCAGGACGGCCGGCCGCTGCTGCTCGAGCCCGAGCCGGAGCCGCCGGCGCGGGCGTTCGAGGGCAAGCGCGAGAAGAAGGGCGCCTGGGACCACGAGAAGGGCCGCAAGCGCGACGACGACCGACCCGGGCGACGCCGGGACGCCGGACCGGGCAAGCCGCGTCGCGGCCGGTCCGACGTGCCGATGGCGACGTACACGATCGCGGTGGGCAAGCGGCACAAGGTCGAGCCCCGCCAGATCGTGGGGGCGATCGCCAACGAGGGCGGCCTCGGACGTGGCGACTTCGGCCACATCGACATCCGCGGCGACCACTCATTCGTGGAGCTGCCAGCGTCGCTGGCTCCCGAGACCTGGAAGGCACTCGAGAACACGCGTATCTCGGGGAAGCTGATCGCGCTCACCGAAGGCACCTCCGCACCGGCCCAGGCCGGGGCGCACCGCAAGAAGCCCCGCCACAAGAAGGGCTCGCGCGACCAGGGCTGAGGCCCGACGGGGTCATCC
>JBQCEF010000588.1:0-2585 GCA_051960495.1 Nocardioides sp.
CGCACCCGCGTCATCAGGAAGATCGAGTAGTCGATCCCGAGGGCCACGAGGAAGACGAACCCGAACAGCGTCACCGTGGGGTCCGATCCAGGGAAGTCGAAGACGTGGTTGAACAGCAGCGCGCTGATCCCCATGGTCGCGCCGAACGACAGCACGTTCGCGAGCAGCAGCAGCGCCGGCGCGAGCAGAGACCGGAGCAGCAGCGCGAGCACGATGAAGATCACGACCAGGATCGCCGGGATCACCTTGAGCCGGTCGGAGTCGACGGTGTCACGGGTGTCGAGCTGGATCGCGGTCGAGCCGCCGACCTCCACGTCGGTGCTCACCTGGTCGAGGTCCTCGCGCAGCGACCGGACCGTGTCGGTGGCGCCGGCGGAGTCCGCGAGATCGCTCAGCGTCGCGAACACCACGACGTTGCCGTCGACGACCTTCGGCTCGGGCGGAGCCTCTCCGGTCGGCGGCCCGGCCGGCAGGTAGGTGACGCCGTTCTTGGCCACGCCCGGGTGCGAACCGATCAGCTGCATCGTGGGCTGCAGCTGGTCCTGCGGCACGATCACGATCGCCGGGCTGGCCTGGTCGGCGGTGAAGTGCTCGTCGAGGATGTCCTGGGCCTTGACCGAGTCGACGTCGGTGAGGAACAGCTCGGTCTGCGGCACCGGCTTCTCGTTGAGCGTCGGCAGGAACGCCGCGAAGCCCGCCAGCACCACGAACGTCACGACCCAGACCAGGCGGGCGCGCCGCCCGACGAACCGGGCCACCCGGCCCCAGATGCCGTGCTTCTCGCTGTGCTCGCTGCCCAGGTGCGGCTGGTAGGGCCAGAACGCCTTGCGGCCGAGCAGCAGCAGCACCGCCGGCAGCAGGGTCAGCGACGACAGCATCGCGCCGGCGATCCCGATCGCGCCGACCGGGCCGAGCCCGCGCAGGCTGGAGAGGTCCGAGAGCAGCAGGCACAGCAGGCCGAGGATCACGGTCACGCCCGAGGCCACCACCGGCTCGACCGCCCCCCGGTACGCCACGCGCATCGCGGCGTACTTCGACTCGTTGTCGCGCAGCTCCTCGCGGAACCGCGCCACGATCAGCAGCGAGTAGTCGGTGGCCGCACCGACGGCGAGGATGAACAAGATGCCCTGGCTCTGACCGTTCAGGTCGAGCACGTCGGCCTTGGCCATCGCGTAGACGGCGGCGGAGGAGACGCCGAGCCCGATCACCGCGGAGATCAGCACGACGAACGGCAGCACGGGCGAGCGGTACACCACGAGCAGGATCACCAGCACCACCGCGAGCGCGACGAGCAGCAGGATCCCGTCGATCGCCCCGAACGCCTCGATGAAGTCACCGAGGATGCCGCCCTGTCCCCCGACCAGGGCGGACAACCCCGGCGGCGGGTCGGCGAGCACGTCACGCATGTCGTTGACGGCGCCGACGATCTGGTCCCCGTCGGAGGCGGTCACCGGTACGACGACCTGCGCCGCCGTACCGTCCTCGGAGAACACCGGCTGGCCGACGGCGGCGGAGTCGACGTACTCCACCGACGCGAGCTCGTCACGGTACGACGCGATCGCGGCCTTGTCGTCCTCGGTGAGGCCCGACGGCCGCTCGAACACCACCGTCGCCGGCGTCGACTCCTCGCCGGTGAACTCCAAGAAGGTGTTCAGCACGCGGGTCGACTCGGCGGTCTGCGGCAGGAACGCGGCGTTGTCGTTCTTCTGCACCTCCGAGAGGCGTCCGGCGAACGAGCCCAGCGGGCCCCCGACGAACAGCCACAGCAGCACCACGACGAGGGGGAAGATCCAGGGCTTGGAGCGCAGGGCGGAGCTCGCCATCACAGCAGCCTTCCGGACGGAGGAATCGGACCACGCAGTACACATAATCCAGTACCACTCAAGGAGAGCATCGCCCGCGGGACGGCCGGCGAGATCACCCATGCGGCGCAGCAGCCGGTCCGCGTTAGGCTCGTGCCCGTGGCGCACATCGATTTCCAGACCGTCGGGTTCGGCGACGACGCCGTGGAGTACGTCGCCGCCTGGGACCTCCAGCGCGAGGTGCACGCCCGGGTGGTCGACGGCGCGCCGGACACCGTGCTGCTGCTCGAGCACCCGCCGGTGTTCACCGCCGGCAAGCGCACCGACCCGCACGAGCGTCCGACCGGCCCGCGAGCCGAGGGCGTGCCGGTCATCGACGTCGACCGCGGCGGCAAGATCACCTTCCACGGGCCGGGCCAGCTCGTCGGCTACCCGATCGTGACGCTGCCCGACCACGTGCTGGTCGTGGACTACGTGCGCCGGCTCGAGGAGGCGCTGATCCACACCTGCGCCGAGCTCGGCGTCACCACCGCCCGCGTCCCGGGCCGCAGCGGCGTCTGGCTCGCCGAGGACGACCGCGGCCCCGAGCGCAAGATCGCCGCGATCGGCATCCGGGTCAGCCGCGGGGTGACCATGCACGGCTTCGCGCTGAACTGCGACGTGGACCTCTCCTGGTACGACCGGTTCGTGCCCTGCGGCATCGCCGACGCCGGCGTGACCACGCTGTCCGCCGAGCTCGGCCGGGACGTCACCGTCGAGGAGGTCGCCCCGGTCGCCGAGCGG
>JBQCEF010000589.1:0-6860 GCA_051960495.1 Nocardioides sp.
CGGGACGGACCCCGACGACCGGGGACTTCGTCGACCAGGCGACGCGCAGGCGTCCGGGCTCGGTACCCGCCGCGTCGGTGAACGAGGTCAGCGGCTCGCCGGCGCGGAACCGGTCGGTCGGCAGCGCCCCGCGGATCGCGTCGTAGACGAGCGCGCTGTCCATCACCGAACGGGTGAGCGGGCCGGTGGTACCCAGCGCCCACCACGGGTGCGGGTAGGGCGCATCGCTGACCCGGCCCCGCTGCGGCTTGAGCCCGAACAGGCCGCAGTAGGAGGCCGGGACACGGATCGAGCCGCCGCCGTCGCCGCCCATGGCGACCGGCACCATCCCGGTCGCGACCGCGGCCGCGGATCCGCCGCTGGAGCCGCCCGGCGAACGGGTCGGGTCCCACGGGTTGCGGGTCAGCCCGTGCGCGCCGGAGTCGGTCATCGGGACCTGGCCGAACTCCGGCATGTTGGTCTTGCCGACCACGACCGCTCCGGCCGCCCGCAGCCTGCGGACCACCTCGGAGTCGGCGGCGGCAGGCGTCACGTTCGCGCGACCGCCGAAGGTGGTCACGACGCCGGCGACGTCGATCTCCTCCTTGATCGCCACCGGCACGCCGTGGAGCGGGCCGCGGTCCTCCTTGGCGGTCGCGTCACGCTCCTCGGCCTCCGCCAGGGCGGCGTCGTGCAGCACGTGGGTGAACGCGTTGAGCCGCCCGTCGTACCGCTGGATGCGCTGCAGCACCGCCCCGACCAGCTCGCGCGAGGACACCGCGCCGTCCCGGACCGCCTGGGCCTGGCCGGCCACGCCGGCGAAGAAGAGATCGTCGTCCACGAGGCAGAGGTTACCGCCCAGTAGAAAGGCCGTCGTCGGTCAGTGACGCACGCCGCATCGGCGCAGGGCCAGCACGACGAGCGAGCGGGTGACCTGGACCAGCTCGTCGAGGTCGAGCTTCTCCAGGGGCGCGTGCGCCAGGCGCAGGTCGCCGGGCCCGTAGTGCAGCGACGGCACGCCGCCGATCCCGGTGTAGAGCCGCAGGTCGCTGCCGTAGACCCCGGCGGTCTGGCTGGGGTGGGCGCCGCCGGCCGCGGCCACCGCGGTGCTCATCTCGTCGACCAGAGGGTGGTCGTGGTCGAGCCAGCCGCTCGCGAACTGGCCGCCCGGCCAGGTGACCACGGGCCGGTTGTCGTGCAGCCACGGGTCCTTGATGGCGGCCTCGGTGACGGCGTCCTCGAACGCCGTGCGCGCGAGCCGGGGGTCCTCGTCGATCTTGACGCCGTAGCGGCCTTCCGCGACGAGCTTGTCCGGGACGCTGCTCGACCACTCCCCCGCGCGGACGATGCCGAACGAGAGCGCGTAGGGGACGCTGCCGATGAACTCGCGGTCGATGCGGCTGTTGCGCTCGTTCTCGAGCTCGACGAGCGCGGCGTGCACCGGCAGGAACGACTCGAACGCGCTCTGGCCCTCCTTGCGCATGGAGCCGTGGGCCGACTTGCCGGTGATCTCGATGCGGAACGTCAGCGCCCCCGCGGTGGCGGTGATCATCTTCGCCGACGTCGGCTCGGTGATGACCGCGGCGTCGCCGCGGTGACCCCGGCGCAGGGTGGCGAACGCCCCGAGCCCGCCGTCCTCCTCGCCGACGACCGAGTGGACCGCGAGCGGGCGCTCGAGCCGGATACCGGCGTCGCGCAGGGTGCGGACGACCGCGAGGTTCGCGGCCACGCCGGCCTTCATGTCGCAGGCGCCGCGGCCGTAGAGCGCGCCGTCGCGGATCTCTGCTGAGAACGGGTCGGTGCCGAGCCAGGTCTCGAAGTCCCCTGGCGGTACGACGTCCACGTGACCGGAGAGCACGAGCCCCGGAGCACCCTCGCCGTCGGTGGTGCCGACCACCCCGACGGCCGCGGCGCGCTCGACCTCGTCGCCGGGGTACCACGGGTCCTCGCGCAGCTCGTCGATGTCGATGTCCCACCGGTCGACGTCGGTCTCGAGGCCGCGCAGCACCTCGGCCACGTGCTCCTGCACCTCCACCTCGGCGTCGGTCCCGCCGACGCTGGGGATGCGCACCAGCTCGATCAGGCTCTCGACGAGCGCTTCCTCGTCGAGGTGCTCGAGGACGGACCGCTCCGGGCCGGACAGTGACTCACCGCTCATGTCGCCGAGTCTAGGCGTCGTCCCAGCGGAACAGCCGTGCCGCCACGGCGGTGAGGACCACCGTGAACCCGAGCAGGACCGCCAGCGGCGCGATCGCGGCAGCGGGGCCCTGGCCGCGCACCATCAGGTCGAGCATCCCCTCGTTGAGGTGGCGCAGCGGAAGCATCCAGGACAGCGTCTGCAGCCACCCCGGTGCGCCCTCGAGCGGGAAGAAGGAGCCGCTCAGGAACGCCATCGGCAGCACCATGAAGTTGGCCAGGTTCACCGCGCCCTCCTGGGTCCTGGCGATCGCCCCGGCCAGCAGGCCCACGGACATGAACGTGAGCGTTCCCGCCACCAGCAACGGGATCGCGACCCACCACCAGCCGGTGAGGCGCAGGCCGAACGCGGCGACCCCGAGGCCGAGGAAGATCGCCATCTGGACCAGCGCGATCCCGATCGTGACCACCACGCGGGCCGCGACCACGCTGCCGGTGGGCACCGGTGCGAGCTGGAGTCGCCGCAGCAGCTTGCTGTTGCGCCAGCCCTGCAGCGTGGCGGCGGCGCCGAAGGCGGCGCCCATCGCCACCGCCCACCCGAGCAGGCCCGGGGTCACGAACTGGATGGTCTGCAGCGACTCGTCCTCGACCCGCTTGGCCTCGAAGGCGTAGCTGGGCGGCCGGCCCGAAGCAGCCACGTTGGCGGCGTTGACGAACGTCTGCAGGACGCCCTGCGTGACGGCCGCCTTCGTCTGGTCGGTCTGCGTGTAGTGCGCGACCAGGGTGTCGCCCTTCATCTCGACCGCCGCGTCGGCGTCGCCCTTGCGCACCTCCTCGAGCGCGGCGGCCAGGTCGTCGCTGTGCCGCACCTCGAAGGTCTTGTCGAACGCCTCGCGGGCGCCGGCCGGCAGGGAGTCCACGAGCGCGACGTCACCGACCTCGACCAGCTCGATCCGCGGGGTCTGGTCGTAGTTGAAGATGCCGCCGAACAGCACCAGGAACATCAGCGGGAAGACGATGGCGAAGAAGACCGACGCCCGGTCGCGCACGAAACCCTTGACGATGGCGAGCGCGAGCGCGCGGAACGCCGTGACCGAGGAGACGGCGCTCATGCGCGGTACTCCCGTCCGGTCAGGTCGAGGAAGACGTCCTCGAGCGTGGCGCCGTGGACCTGGAGGTCCTCGAGCGCCCCCCGCTCGGCGAGCCGGGTGAGGACCTGCGAGGGCGTCCGGGTGGCCAGCACCAGCCACTCGTCATCCTCGGCGACGCTGTCGACGCCGGGCAGCGCACGGGCGGCGGCGGGTGCCAGCTGGTGCGGCGCGACCCTGATGTGGACGGGGGCGTCCAGGCCACGGACGAGCGCGGCGGGCGTGTCCAGGCGCAGCACGGTGCCGTGGTCCATGATCGCGACCCGGTCGCACACGCTCTCCGCCTCCTCGAGGTAGTGCGTGGTGAGCACGAGGGTCCGGCCCTGCTCGTTGAGCGAGCGCAGCAGGTCCCACAGGTTGCGACGGGCCTGCGGGTCGACGCCGGCGGTGGGCTCGTCGAGGAAGACGATCTCCGGGTCGTGCACCAGCGCACAGGCGATGGCGAGGCGCTGCAGCTGCCCGCCGGAGAGCTTCCCGACGCGGGTGCCGGCCTTGTCGGTGAGGCCGACCTCCTCGAGCCAGGCATCGGCGCGCTCCCGGCTCACGCCGTAGAGGGCGGCGAAGGTGTGGATCTGCTCGCGTGCCGTGAGCAGGTCGAAGAACGCGGACGCCTGCAGCTGCACCCCGATCCGCGGCAGCAGGGCGGGGTTGCGCGGCCAGGACGGCTGGTCGAGCAGCCGAACCGTGCCCGCGTCCGGCTTGCGCAGCCCCTCGATCATCTCGAGCGTGGTCGTCTTGCCCGCGCCGTTCGGCCCGAGGATCCCGAAGATCTCCCCCGCCTCGACGGTGAAGCTCACGTGGTCGACCGCGGTCAGCTCGCCGTACTGCTTGAGCAGTCCGTTGACCTCGATGGCGGCCGTCACGGCGTCGCGAGCAGCGTCCGTACGACGCGCAGCCCGACCGACAGCCTGGCCAGGTCGGCGCTCTCGTCGGCGCAGATCTCGTCCAGCGTCGCCACCGCCCGCGACACCACGACCTCGTCCTCGTCCTCCCAGTCGGCGATCCGCACGGTCACCGGCTGCGAGGCGTCGGTCTCCGCGAGCACCTGAGCGGTGAGCTGGGCGTGCACGGCGTGCAGGTCGTCGCGCAGCGCTGCCCGGGCCATCGACTGCCACCGGTCCTGCCGCGGCAGCGCCAGGATCCGGTCGACCAGGGCCGAGAGCCCGAGCCGCTCGCCGAGCGCGAAGTGCACGCGCGCCACGTCGAGGGCGTCGAGGTCGTCACGCTTGGCGGTCTCCACGATGTTGAGGGCGGCGTAGGCCGGCGGCAGCGAGGCGACCCGGGTCGCGAGGTCCTCCGAGACGCCCTGTTGGACCAGCGCGTCGCGGCGTGCGTGCAGCGCCCGCAGCTCACGCCCGTCGAGCAGGTCGGGCAGCTCGGCGACCACCTTCTGCGCCAGCACGTCGAAGAAGTCGACGACGGTGTCGCTGTCGATCGGCGGCCGGCGGTTGTTGATCAGCCACCGCGACGCCCGCTCCACGAGCGTGCGCATCTGCAGCCGCATGTGGGTCTGCACTGCGGCCGGGAGCTGGTTGTCGAGCGCGTCGATCTCGTCGAGCAGCGCTCGCGAGGCGAAGATCTCGCGCGCGACGAAGTTCGCGCGGACCAGCTCCTCCGGCGACGCGCCGGTCTCCTCCGACAGCCGGTGGAAGAACGTGATGCCCGCTCCGTTGACCAGGTCGTTGACGACCTGGGTGACGATGATCTCCCGGCGCAGCGGGTGCGACTCCATCTGCTGGCGGAAGGTCTGGCGCATCGGCGTGGGGAAGTAGCTGAACAGGTCGGTGCGCAGGAACGGGTCGTCGGGCAGGTCGGTGTCGAGCAGCGCGTCGGCCAGCACGATCTTGGTGTAGGCCAGCAGCACCGACAGCTCGGGCATGGTCAGGCCCTGGCGCGCCTCGAGCCGCTCCGCCACGGTCTTGCGGCTCGGCAGCGACTCGAGGTCGCGGTCGAGCAGGTTCTGCCGCTCCAGCCGCCGGATCCAGTCCTCGTGGACGTGCAGCAGGGCGGGAGCCTGGTGGGCGGCCGACGCGAGCGCGATGTTCTGGTCGTAGTTGTCGGCCAGGACCAGCCGGCCCACCTCATCGGTCATCGAGGCGAGCAGGTCGTTGCGCTGCTTCTCCGTGAGATCCCCGTTGCGGACCACCTGGTCGAGCAGGATCTTGATGTTCACCTCGTGGTCGGAGGTGTCGACGCCCGCGGAGTTGTCGATGAAGTCGGTGTTGATCCGGCCGCCGGCGAGCGCGTACTCGATCCGTCCCTTCTGGGTGAGACCGAGGTTGCCGCCCTCCCCCACGCACTTGGCGCGCAGGTCGCCGCCGTTGATCCGGATCGCGTCGTTGGCCTTGTCCCCGACCTCGGCGTCGGACTCGCCGGACGCCTTCACGTAGGTGCCGATGCCGCCGTTCCACAGCAGGTCCACGTCGGCCTTGAGGATCGCCCGCATCAGCTCGGCGGGCGTCATCGAGGTGACGTCGCCGGGGATGCCCAGCGCGCGGCGCACCTGGGCGGTCAGCGGGATCGACTTCGCGGACCGGGAGAACACCCCGCCGCCCTCGGAGATCAATGACTTGTCGTAGTCCTGCCAGCTCGACCGGGGCAGCTCGAAGAGCCGCCGGCGCTCGACGAACGACGTCGCCGCGTCCGGCTCGGGGTCGAGGAAGATGTCGCGGTGGTCGAAGGCGGCCACGAGCCGGGTGTGCTCGGAGAGCAGCATGCCGTTGCCGAACACGTCACCGGACATGTCGCCGATGCCGACGCAGGTGAAGTCCTCGGTCTGGCAGTCGATCCCGCGCTCGCGGAAGTGCCGCCGGACCGACTCCCAGGCGCCACGGGCGGTGATGCCCATGGCCTTGTGGTCGTAGCCCACCGAGCCGCCAGAGGCGAACGCGTCGCCGAGCCAGAAGCCGTAGTCCTGCGCGACCCCGTTGGCGATGTCGGAAAACGTCGCGGTGCCCTTGTCGGCGGCGACGACGAGGTAGGAGTCGTCGCCGTCGTGGCGCACCACCCGCGCCGGCGGGACCGTCTCGTCGGCGACGAGGTTGTCGGTGATGTCGAGCAGCCCGGAGATGAAGGTCTTGTAGCAGGCGATGCCCTCGGCCATCCAGGCCTCCCGGTCCCCAGGGTCGGGCAGTTGCTTGCAGAAGAACCCGCCCTTGGCCCCCACCGGCACGATGACGGCGTTCTTGACCATCTGGGCCTTGACCAGGCCGAGCACCTCGGTCCGGAAGTCGTCGCGCCGGTCCGACCAGCGCAGGCCGCCCCGGGCGACCGCGCCGAAGCGCAGGTGCACACCCTCGACCCGCGGGGAGTAGACGAAGATCTCGAACTTCGGCCGCGGCTCGGGCAGGTCGGGGATCGCGTCGGGGCGGATCTTGAACGAGATGTAGGGCTTGGGCCGTCCCTCGGCGTCGTTCTGGAAGTAGTTCGTGCGCAGGGTCGCGTTGATGTGGGTCAGGTAGGAACGCAGGATGCGGGCCTCCAGGTCGGCGCACTGGGCCGTGCGCGACTCGTTGTCGGCCGCCAGGTCGCCGTTGCGGCCAGGGTCGAAGCGCGCCTCGAAGAGCCGGACCAGCAGACGCGTGATGTCGACGTTGA
>JBQCEF010000590.1:0-6398 GCA_051960495.1 Nocardioides sp.
GTTCTGCAGCTGCTGCAGCGCGGGGTGCGCGCGGCGGATCGCGTTGAGCCGGGTCAGATACGGCGCCAGCGAGCGGCCCTCGGCCTCGGCCGCCTCCCAGTCGCGGATCCGGACCTGGTACATCTCCGAGTCGAGGTACTCCTCGCTGCCCGGCTTGACGGCCACGTGCTCGAACAGCTCGTAGCCGGCGTAGACGCCCCAGCTCGGCGCACCGGTGGCCGCGATCACCGCCCGGATCTTGAACGCCGCGGGCCCGCCGTACTGCAGGTAGGCATGCAGGATGTCGGGGGTGTTCACGAACAGGTTGGGCCGCATCACGTGGCTGGTCTCGTGGGACAGCTCGGTGAGGTACTCCTCGAGCTCCCACTTGGCGGTCCGCCAGGTGAAGTAGGTGTAGGACTGGTCGAACCCGACCGTCGCCAGCGTGCGCATCATCGGCGGCTTCGTGAAGGCCTCGGACAAGAAGATGACGTCGGGATCGGTCTTCTTCACCTCGGCGATGAGCCACTCCCAGAACTGCACCGGCTTGGTGTGCGGGTTGTCGACGCGGAACACGCGCACCCCGTGGCTCATCCAGTGCCGCACGACCCGCAGCACCTCGGCGTAGATGCCGTCGGGGTCGTTGTCGAAGTTGACCGGGTAGATGTCCTGGTACTTCTTCGGCGGGTTCTCCGCGTAGGCGATGGTGCCGTCGGCCCGCGTGGTGAACCACTCCGGGTGCGAGGTGACCCACGGGTGGTCCGGCGCGGCCTGCAGCGCGAGGTCGAGGGCCACCTCGAGGCCGACCTCACGGGCGCGGGCGACGAAGGCGTCGAAGTCCTCGAGTGTGCCCAGGTCGGGGTGCACGGCGTCGTGGCCGCCGTCCTTGGAGCCGATCGCCCACGGTGAGCCGGGGTCGTCGGGGCCGGGGGTCAGCGTGTTGTTCGGGCCCTTGCGGTTGACCTCGCCGATCGGGTGGATCGGCGGCAGGTAGATGATGTCGAACCCCATGTCGGCGACCGCCTCGAGCCGCTCCGCGGCGGTGCGGAAGTTGCCGGAGACGACCTTGCCGGTCTTGTCGTCGACGTAGGCCCCCTCGGACCGCGGGAAGAACTCGTACCAGCTGCCGAAAAGCGCGCGCTCGCGGTCGGCGACGAACCGGTAGGGCCCGTCGGTGGTGACGAGCTCGCGGAGCGGGTGGGCGCCGAGCACCTCGTCGACGGCGGGCGAGACCGCGGCGGCGTAGCGCACCGGGTCGGGGCGGGAGCTGTCGTTGATGCCCTTCACCGCGTCGGCGAGCACGGCGCGACCCGCCGCCTTCTTGGGCAGCTGCGCCGCGGCGCGCTCGAGCAGCAGCGCGCCCTCCTTGAACATCAGCTCGACGTCGATGCCCGCCGGGATCTTGATCTCGGCGTTGTGGCGCCAGGTCGCGACGGGGTCGCCCCACGCCTCGATCTCGAAGGTCCACTCACCGGGCTGGTCGGCGACGACCTCGGCGGCCCACACGTCGACGCCCTCGGGCTGCTTGTGCATCCGGATCCACGGCCGTCGCCTGCCGGCGGGATCGGTGAGGACGACGTCGGCGTTCAGGGCGTCGTGACCCTCGCGGAACACGTGCGCGGAGACGGTGAACGGCTCGCCGACGGCGGCCTTCGCCGGGTACTTCCCCCCGGCGACGACGGGGGATACGTCCATGACGGGAATTCGGCCGACCATGGCCCCGAACATACCGTCATCGTCAGAGGTGGAAACCCCTCGCGCGTGGCCAGGTTCCACGTCCTGGACGGGCCGAGGCCCCCTCCGCCCGGAGTGGGCGGAGGGGGCCTCGTGCGACGACCGTCAGCGGAAGAGCTCGAGCTCCGCCGCCCTCACCGACAGGCCACGGTCGGAGCCGGACTTGCAGTCGGTGTCGTTGCTCGGGTCGTTGTCGAGCTCGCCGGCGTAGCCCGCGAAGCCGGTGCACTGGTTCTCCAGGGCCACGAGCTTGACGTGCGTCGCGGTCACCTTCGGGAAGGCGAACGACCGCAGGGCCAACGTGGGCGCCACGGGGCGCGGTCGCGCCGACGGGAAGGCGTCGTTCGCGCTCACGAACACGCGCTTCCAGCTCGCGTCGGGCTTGGTGCAGTCGTTGCGCTTGGACTCCACACAGGTCTCCAGGGCGAACTTGCGCAGCGCCGTGAACCGCGACCCGGACAACGGGTCGTCCTGCGCGAGCGGGATGTCCGTCGCCGACGCGGGTGCCGGGCGGAGCATCGCGCTGACCCGGGCACCGGACAGGGTCCGCTTGCCCCCGGCGAGGTCGACGATCACGTAGGGGTGCGACTCGTCGACGTTCTTGTCGGCGTTCACGCCGGCCCAGTTGGTGGACTCGGTGTCGTCGATGAGGAAGTCGACGTTGAGGCTCCCCTCGCTGCTGCCGACCACCTTCGCGCCGCTCGCCTTGGAGGCGTAGTTGGTCTCGACCGGGAACCGCTCCGTGACCTTCTGTCCGGCCCGCACGGTGATCTTCTCGCGCTTGAGGCCGTAGCCCTTGCCGGCGAACAGGACGTCGTAGGTGCCCGGCGCGAGCTTGACCGTCGCATCGCGCTTGGTGCCCGGCAGCGTGTCGGCGACCGGGGTGGCGCGAGCCTCCCAGCGACCGATGTAGACCTTGCCCTTCGCGACCGGGGAGCGCTTCTCGTCGACGGCCCGCGGGCCGAACGTCACGGTGGCGGAGCGGGTGCCGGCCGCGACGAAGCCCGGCTTGGGCTGGCCGTCGTCGCCGCCCTTGGTCGACGCGTTCTTGCCCATGCCGTGGTGGGCGAACGCCTGCCACAGCACCTTCTGGTTCTCCCCGCCGAAGCGCATCTGGTCCGCAGCGAGCATCCCGTCACGGGCGTCCAGCATGCTGGTCGCGCCCTGCTGGAGCAGGAAGGCGTCGAACATCAGCTGGATCCAGCGCCGGTTGCCCGGGCACCGGTCCGCCGGCAGCGGCGAGGCGTTGCCGGTCGGCTCCGCGCAGCGCTTCTGCAGCCGCTTGTCGCGGTAGGGGAACGCGTCGTTCCACTTCTTCACCAGTGCCTTGCGGACGTCCCACTGGGTGCCGTTCCAGATCTCGCCGTCGGCGTGCACCTCGACCCCGGTGCTGTCGAACCCGTAGTCGCCGTAGTTCAGCGGGTTGTTGTTGATCGGGTAGTCGCGGATGCCGGCCCGCTTGTTGCCGGTCGCGTAGGGACCGACCGCCCACGGGTTCGCGCCGGTGTCGTAGCCGTGGCTCCACATGTACTCCGCGGCCACCAGGTCGCCCCAGGACTCGCCCATGGCGCCGCCCTGCTCGGAGGTGATCCCCTCGTCGGGGCCGCCGATCATCCGGTTGCTGATCGCGTGGGTGTACTCGTGACCGACGATGCTCATGTCGAGCGCGCCGTCGGTGCAGGGGGCGTAGAACGCCGCCGCGATGGGCTGGAAGAGGTACTGGTTGGTGTTGCCGGGGATGCCGTCCTGCAGCGCGATCTGGTTCGCGTTGTCGCGGCCGAGCCCGGTCTGCAGGCCACCGAGCGCACCGGCCTGGGCGTTGCCGATCTCGGGGTCGTTCTCCCGCGTCGGGTCGGGGTTGTTGCCCAGGTTGTCCTGCTGGAGGTTGTAGTTGCGCTCGGTGAAGCCGAGGAAGTAGGCGTAGTCGTGCATCCGGTTGTGCACCGCGAACAGGTGCGCGACGGAGGCGTCGATGTCGTTGCCGCCCGGACGCAGGTTGGTCGGGTCGCACTTGCTGTTCTGCCACGCGTCGGTGAACTCCGGCGTGTACTCCCGCGTCGGGGAGATCGGCGCCTGGGCGAGGCCGCCCGGGGTGAGCGGGCTCAGCCACGCCTCGTGGGTGTTCGCCGCGTTGCCGATGGTCGTGAACGTCGGCGTGCCCGTCTTGAAGTTGTAGTCCCAGGGAGCGCGCGCCGCCGGGTTGGCGAGCGGGAAGTCGCAGCCGTCGACGGGCTTGCCGTCCACCTTGGTCACCCAGCACCCGGTGGCCCGGTTCTTCGGCACGTCGGTGGTGCTGAAGTTCAGCGACGGGTTCGCGGTGAAGAAGCCCCACTTCGGCGGGTACGGCGCGCTGACCTGCGGGCCGCCCTGGTCGGAGGTCGTGACGACGCCGGCGTACTGCCCGCCGGCCGTGAACGGCACCGTCGGTGCGTCGAACGGGCAGACCTGCACGTGGTAGATGCCCTTGGGGAGCGTGCCGCCAGGGGCGTAGGTCAGCGTCTCGGGGCTGGTGCCGAGGTCGCCGCTGGTGAGCAGGTCGCCCTTCGGGCCGAACAGCTTGATCACGGTGTCGTTGACGGGGTTGACCGTGCTCTCGACGACGTCGATGCGCTGGGTGAGGTCGTCGGTCAGCTCGAAGGGGTGCTTCTGGCCGCAGTCGGTGGCCGTGATCTCGCCGTTGAACGAGAACACGTCGCTGGAGTGCTCGACCTGGTTCTCCCGGTGCAGCATCCGGCCGGTGACCGCGTCGACCATGAGGGTGTAGGCGAGCGCGGAGCCGCCCTGCACGTCGATCACGTTGGTCTCGAAGACGGGGCGGACGCTTCCGTCGGCCATCGCCAGCGCACGCAGGCGGGCCATCTGCTCCTGGACGATCCCGTCGACCCGGAACCGCGTCCAGCCGCCGGCGGCGCGGTCGGTCACCGTGCTCACGATGTCGGTGCCGGTGACGTCCATGCCGATGTTGTTCGCGGCCTTGACCCACGCCTGGGCCGGGGTGAGCGACGCAGCCGCAGGCGTGCCGGTCGTCCGGGTGAGGGAGGAGGAGACGTAGACGATGCGGCCGCGGGCCACCCCCACGGTCACCATGCTGCCCAGCGCCGGGGAGAGGTCGCCGAAGCGCTGGCGGAACAGCACCGCCCGCGCCTTGCTCTGCGCGAAGCGCTGGTTGTTGACCAGCTCGAGGTCGCCGACCTGCGCGGCGCTGAGGCCGAGGAGGTCCCGGTGCTCCCGCAGCCAAGTGCGGGCCGCCGTGACGGGGTTGGCCGACGCGGCCTTCCCGAGGTTGCCGCGCGGGGAGAAGATCGAGCCGGGCGTGCCGAAGTCGTTCCAGCGCACCTGGGCGTCCAGGGCGCGGGCGGCGCGGCGCTGGAGCGCGGTGGGCCGCGCCAGGCCCCGGGTGTCGAGGTTGTCGAGGCCGGCGGGGGAGTCGCCCCAGCCGACGAACTCGGCGGTTCGCCCGGGCGAGTCGGGGGCGGCGAAGCTGGTGGTGGGCAGCTGGGCGAGGCCGACGACGAGGGCGGCTGCCAGCGTGGCCCCCGCTCCGCGTCGGACGGTGTGCCTGCGGCGGGCCGCCGGCTCATGACGTACGGGCATGGGTGTGCCTTTCCGGAATGCGCGGTATGCCCGATGATCACGAGCACGTCTTCCCAACGGCGCAGGGCCGCTCCGGTTACGTCCAGACGGGTCGGCGGAAAAATTGGATCGTTCAAGTCGTTTTCGGCTACCGTGCTCTGCGTGAGAGCGATTCGCCGATTCACCGTCCAGCCCGTCCTGCCCGACGCCCTTGCGGCCCTCGGTGACCTGGCCGGGAACCTGCGCTGGTCCTGGCACCCCGAGACCCAGGACGTGTTCGCCGCCGTCGACGCCAAGGCGTGGGAGACGTGCGGGCACGACCCCGTGCGCCTGCTGGGTGCGGTGAGCTCCGCGCGGCTGCAGGAGCTCGCGGGCGACGAGGGATTCCTGGCCCGGCTCGGGGAGGCGCGGGCCGACCTCGAGCACTACCTGACCGGCGACCGCTGGTACCAGACCACGGCGGACCCCTCCGCGCCGCGCGCCATCGGCTACTTCTCCCCGGAGTTCGGCATCACCGCCGTGCTGCCGCAGTACTCCGGCGGTCTCGGCATCCTCGCCGGCGACCACCTCAAGGCCGCCAGCGACCTCGGCGTGCCGATCATCGGCGTCGGGCTGCTCTACCGCCACGGCTACTTCCGCCAGGAGCTGTCGCGCGACGGCTGGCAGCAGGAGACCTACCCCGTCCTCGACCCCGACGGCCTCCCGCTGTCGCTGCTGCGCGAGGACGACGGCTCGGTGGCCAAGATCGTCATCGGCCTGCCCGGCCAGGACTCGCTGACCGCCCGGATCTGGGTCGCCCACGTCGGCCGGGTGCCGCTGCTCCTCCTCGACAGCGACGTGGAGGAGAACGGCGACATCATCCGCGACGTCACCGACCGCCTCTACGGCGGCAACACCGAGCACCGGCTGCGCCAGGAGATGCTGCTCGGCATCGGCGGCGTCCGGGCGCTGCGCGCCTACTCCCGGATCACCGGAGCCCCCGCCCCCGAGGTCTTCCACACCAACGAGGGCCACGCCGGCTTCCTCGGCCTCGAGCGGATCCGCGAGCTGACCGAGGAGCAGGGCCTCACCTTCGACGCCGCGCTCGAGGTCTCGCGCGCCGGCACCGTCTT
>JBQCEF010000591.1:0-4736 GCA_051960495.1 Nocardioides sp.
CGAAGAAGCTCGCGAGCCCGGCCGTCCCGTAGTGATGCCACACCATGAAGACGCCGACGATCCCTGGCGTGTAGACGCCCAGGATGAACAGCGGGTTCGTGTAACCCATCGGCCCGAACACTGCGTCAAACTGGTCCTGGAAGGCCATGTAGAGGGACATGGGTCCCCAGGACAGCCCGAAGGCGCCGAGAAAGAACAGCCGCAAGGACCGAGTGCTCAGGTTGTTGCCTGGCGCTGTGGTCGTGCCGGACGGGACGTGCATCGGTGGCTCCTGCCTGTGTGCGTTCCCTCGTGCAAGGACCTGACCCACTCCCCATTCCACGCTTCGCACACCCGAGGACCAGTGCCCAAGGTCCTCGGGCCTCGGGGCGGACGGCTGCCGAGCTGGGTGACCGCTGCCGCCCGCCCCGGCGACGCCACCGACCGCGGCTGGTCCCGGCTCCGGCATACTGGCCCGACGGGTCAGGACCGGCGACGGCGTGCCCGCGCCATCCGCCGGCGATCTCCTGAATCCCGGGGCCTCTAGCTCAACTGGCAGAGCAGCGGACTTTTAATCCGCGGGTTGTGGGTTCGAGTCCCACGGGGCCTACGAAATGAGCGTGAACCGTCGCCGGCGTCCTCGAGAAGGAGCGCCAATGGGGACGAATATGGGGACGCATCCGAGTCACTTCGTGTCGTCCTCGTGGTCGGTCGCGGGCGGAAGGTCGGGGTTGTAGGCCTCCAGCGCCGCCACGTTCGCAGCGTTGCCGGCACGGCGGCCGAGATACACGTCCTGCGTCATCGAGACCCGCGAGTGACCGAGCTGGTCAGCAATCATGCGGGCGGTCGCCCCGCTCTGGTCGAGCAGCGTCGCCACGGTCTTGCGGTAGGTGTGCGTCTTGACCCATTCGAAGTCCGAGCCGCCACGGACCCGGCGGAACGCCTTGCCGACGTTGCTGCGGTCCCGCCAGCCGCCCCGGGAGTCGGCGAAGACCGGGCCCTCGAAAGCACCAAAACGGACGCGCCGCGCGCGGAGCAGCTCGACGCACCACGGCGGCAGGAGCAGCCCACGCTCGGAGGCCCTGGACTTGACCCGCTTCGCGACCAGGCCCTTCCCCTTCACCCGCACGATCGTTCGCTGCACCGCCACGGTGCCGGTAGACAGGTCGACGTCGGCCCAGGTGACGCCGAGGGCCTCGCCCAGGCGCAACCCGGTCGCGAGCATGAACCGAGCGAGTTCGGGGAGGTCATGCCGACGAGCGAACTCGCTGGCGTCGAGGAGGGCGAGCCACGCCCGCAGCTCCTCGAGCGACAGAGCCCGCGCCGTCCGGTCACGGTCGAGCTCCAAGGGGGTCAGGTCGCGCACAGGGTTGGCGACGAGCGCTCCTCGACGGACCAGCCACCCACAGATGCCCGAGAGCGCCGAGCGGGTGAGCTTGGCGGTCGCATAACCGCGTTCGGCGAGCACGGCCTGGACGAAGCGGTCCAGCCTCGCGGCGTTGACCTCACCAAGACGAAGCGAGCCCACGCCGGGCAGGATCACGCGCGCCAAGACGTACCGGTACTCGTCAAGCGTGGAGGGCGAACGAGAACCACGCTCAACGAGCCCCTCGAACATACGAAGCCATCCGCTCGCGGCTTCCTCCAACGTGCTTCTGGCGGTGAACTCCCCGTCCCCGTCGGCCCCGAGTGCTTCGCGAACCGCCTTCAGGACGTTGCGGGAGGCTTCCGCTTTGGAGCGGCCGCGTCGCTTGATCCGCCGGCCCCTTCCGCCGTAGTCGCGTTAGCGCACGTAGGCGACGTAGCCGCCGGCTTCACGGGTGATGGAGATCCCGCCGTGCTCGCCGAGTCCGAGCGGCTTCATGCGACCACCTCGGTGGGGAGCGAGGCGACCCAGTCGCGCACGTCCTGAGGGCGGTAGCGAAGCCGCTTGCCCACTCGCCGTCCCGGAGGACCCGTGCCCGCACTCCGCCATGAGTAGATCGTGTGAACTGGCACGCCCAGGTACTCACTCACGTCCTGGACGGACCAGAGCCGGTCTTCGATATCGGCCATCACCTTGTCCCTTCTCCCGATTGCTTCTGTGTGCGGTGCTTGCGTTGTTCGGCTTTCCATTGGTCGTACTCGCGGGCGCGGGCGGCGGCCGCGGTGGCGAGGAGGGTCTCGGCTTCGGTGGCCCAGCCGGAGCCGACGTAGGACCAGTGACCGATGACCAGGGTGGTCTCGTCCTCGTCGTCGGCGAGCAGGTCGGCCTCGAGCGCGGCCAGGTCCAAGGGCCGGCCGGTGGCCTTGTGCTCGGCGATCAGGGCCTGGGCGCGGCGGCGGGCCCGTCGTAGGGCACCGAGGGTGATCGAGTACCGGCGGGACTTGGTGGCGAAGTGGCCGCGGAACCCGAGCATGTGCACCCACTTGCCGAGCAGCCCGTACGGCCCCTCCCCGTTCCCGTCGCCGCTGTTCTGGTCGGCTCTGGCGCGGGCGGCGAGGTGCCGGGCGGTGGCCCGGAGCCGCTGATGGTGAGCGTTGTCGGTAGCACCGGTGTCGGTGGCGGACTTGGTGGCGTACTTGGCCAGGTAGCCGGCCACCTGCTCCGGGGTGAGCGCGCGGTCGGGGTCGTCGGTGCGGCGACTCGTCGTGACGGGGCGGGCGTCGAGCTGGCGGCCGAACACCAGCAGACGTGAGGGGCCGTGGTGGTCGACGCCGGGCACGGTGAGCCGGACCGAGGCCGCGGCCTGCTGCACCAGGTCCGCCAACACCGCGGCGTCGATGCGGGTGGGGCCGGCGGCGAACCCATCGGGAGTCTTGGGGCCGTCCAGGCGGACCAGGGCGTGGAAGTGCACCACCCCGCGCAGCTGGTACTCGGCGACCTTGGCGTACTGCACCGTCGCGTGCTCACCCAGGCGGGTCGCCGGCACGTCCAGGGTCTTGGCGACCAGGCGGCGCAGGGCGATGGTGAACCGGCGCCACAGGTCCGGGGCCCACCACTGCCACACCACCTGGGAGGCATGGTCGTAGCAGTCGGCACACAGCGGCTGCCCAAGTGCCGGGTCGTCCTCGCCGTGCGCGGCGTGGCAGCCGGTCGGCCGACCGTGCGCACAGAGCAGGGCACCACCGTGCGGGGTGGGGTGGCAGCGGCGGCCGGTGTGACGGCGGCCGTGCACCCGCCCGAACGACGGCGCGGTCACGGTGGCGAACACCAGCGGGTTTTCGGCCACCGTGGCGGGGACGGTCTTGCCGCCGGCGACCCCGGCGCGGATCAGCTGGAACATGTCGCCGGCGTACAGCCGCGAGCACGGCGGGCACTCCGACGCGCGCCGGTTGCCGCACCGCACATGGGTGACCCCGAGCGGCTCCTCCGAGCTCGCGTACGAGGAGAGGATCTCGCCGGTGCTGGTGTCGATCCGGTGGGAGTGGCCGTGCAGCCGTACCGGCTTGGTGCAGTTCCCGACCCGGGCCAGCGCCTCGGACCAGGCGTCGAACCGGCCCGAGCCGAGCAGCTCCCCGATCTGCGCCTCGACGGGCGGGGTGAGCGGTGGCAGGTCCAGGCCGGCGTCCTGGTCGTGGCCGAGGAACACGTGCGGGAACAGGGCGGGCAGGGTGTCGGTGACCGCAGCCTTGCTCCGGGTGCTCACCGTGCGTCCACCACCCTCCGGGAGGGTGTGCCACGCGGCCTGTGCTGCGGTCCCGCCGCGCGGCACACCCGGTTCGGGAGGACCGCGGTCCAGCTACTCGGAGAAACGTCTCGACGAGAGGGACCGCCGCTGCGCCGAGACACGACAAACCAAGGACTTCGCGGACGTTCTTGCTCTTGTTTGTGTGTTTAATACGGCGCGCTTTGTGCTTTATTAGGCCTCTGGCCAGGGTGGGGAGCCGACCCCCGGGGATATCTACCCACTGTGTTTTGTATTCAGTTGTCCGCTGCGAACCAGCATGACACACAGCCCCGACAACACCGCCAGACCGAGATCCGGATCTGTGGACAAGCGGCCGCCGCGGGTGGACATCGACGCTCACGGGTCGGCCGCAGCCACGAGCTGCACGTGGTTGAGAAACGCTCGCACATGCCGATCAGCGGTCGCTTGGTGTGCCACCTGAGATGCTCTCTCCGATGGAATCCCACGACGTGCTGACGCTGTTGAGCGCCCTAGATGAACTCGGGGTGCACTACTGGCTCGACGGTGGCTGGGGGGTTGACTGCCTGCTAGGCGAGCAGACGCGACCGCACAGCGACCTCGACGTGGTCGTCCATAGAAGCGATGTGCGCCGCGTGACTGCCCACCTGAACGCGCAGGGTTTCCACGTCATCCGAGATTGGCTGCCTACCTCCATCGCCTTCCGTGACCAGTCCGACCGGGAGGTGGACCTGCATCCGGTCGACCCCACGGCGGATGGCGGCGGCGACCAGGTGCTCCCTGGCGACGAAGGGACGTGGCACTACGCCCCGCCCGTGAAGGGCTCCATTGAGGGACGGCCGATCGCGCGCGCCTCGGCGCAGGACCAAATCGCGATGCACACCGGATACACGCTCCGAGACGTCGACTTCGAGGACGTGCGCAGACTCGCTCAGCGGTTCGAGTTGCTCTTACCGGAGCCGTTCTCGCGGAGCGACTCCAGATAGGCAGAAGCGCCCGCTCATGGCTCCCCTCTGTGTCAAGAAGCGGCCGGCAGTGGGGTTCTAGGATCTGTGGTGGCGGGTCCGGGAAGTGGCTTGTCCGAAGAGTCGGTGTGGGGCTGTGAGCCGGCCGCGCTGGAGTCAGAGT
>JBQCEF010000592.1:0-4556 GCA_051960495.1 Nocardioides sp.
CAAGCTCCTCGGCGGCCCGCAGTGCGGGCTGCTGCTCGGCACCGCCGACCTGGTCGAGGGGCTGCGACGGCACCCCTTCGCCCGCGCCCTGCGCGTCGACAAGCTCACCCTCGCGGCCCTGGAGGCCACGCTGACCGGCCCGCCGTCCCCGGTGGCGCAGGCCCTCGCGACCTCGCCCGATGACCTGGCCGCCCGCGCCGAACAGGTCGCGGCGTCACTCGCCGACGTCGTCGATGCGCGCGCGGTGCCCTCCGTGGCAGCCGTGGGCGGTGGCGGCGCCCCCGGTGTCGAGCTGCCCAGCGCCGCCGTCGCCCTTCCCGCGGCGCTGGCCGGGCCGCTGCGGCTGGGCCGGCCCCCCGTCGTCGGTCGTGTGGAGGCTGGGCGGCTGCTGCTGGACCTGATCGCCGTACCACCCCGCGACGACGCCCTCCTCGTCGACGCGGTGCGCTCGGTCGTCGACGCGGGCGCGGAGGGCTGAGGTGCACGTCGTTGCGACCGCCGGGCACGTCGACCACGGCAAGTCGACGCTGGTCCGCGCGCTCACCGGGACCGACCCGGACCGGCTCGAGGAGGAGCACCGCCGCGGCCTGACGATCCAGCTCGGCTACTGCTGGACGGAGCTGCCCGACCTCGGGGACGTCGCGTTCGTCGACGTGCCCGGCCACGAGCGGTTCGTCTCCACCATGCTGACCGGGATCGGCCCGGTGCCCGCGGTGATGTTCGTCGTCGCCGCGGACGACCCCTGGATGCCGCAGGCCGCCGAGCACCTCGCGGCGCTGGACGCACTGGGGGTCACCCACGGGGTCGTGGCGGTGACCCGCTCGGACCTCGCCGACCCCGCACCGGCCGCACGCCGCGCGACCGAGGAGCTCGCCCGGACGTCGCTGGCCGGCTCTCCGGTCGTGGCGGTGAGCGGCCGCACCGGCGCCGGCCTCGACGAGCTGCGCACCGAGCTCGCCACCATGCTGCGAGCCGTGCCCCAGCCCGATCCCGGCTCGGACGTGCGGCTGTGGGTGGACCGCCGGTTCACCGTCAACGGCGCCGGGACCGTCGTCACCGGCACGCTCCCGGCCGGGACGGTACGACGCGGCGACGTCCTCGACCACGCCGGCAGGCGGGTCCGGGTCCGCGGGGTCGAGTCGCTCGAGCGGCCCGTCGACAGCGCGCAGGGCGTCGCCCGGGTGGCGCTCAACCTCACCGGCGACGGCCTCGACGACCTCGACCTCGGGGACGCGCTGCTCACCCCGGACGCCTGGCTGCGCACCGACGTCGTCGACGTGCGGCTCCGCTCGCGCGACGGGTCCGTCCCGCCGGAGCGGCCGCTGCTGCACCTGGGCGCCACCGCGGTCGGCACGCACTGCCGGCCGCTCGGCGACACCGGTGACGCCGGTGACGGCGGCCGGCTGGTCCGGCTGGTGCTCGACCGCCCGCTGCCGCTGCGGGTCGGCGACCGGGCGCTGCTGCGCGACCCCGGCGACCGGCGGATCTGGGGCGTGCAGGTGCTCGACCCCGCCCCGCCTGCCCTCGGCCGTCGCGGCGCCGCGACCCGGCGCGCCGAGCAGCTCGCCGACCACGGCGGGTCACCCGACGCCGCTGCCGAGGTCGTCCGCCGTGGGGTGGTCGAGGCCGACCTGCTCTGCCGCATCGGCGTCCCGACGGCTGACGCCGCGGCCCTCCCCGGCGTCGTGGCCGCCGACGGCTGGCTGGTCAGTGCCGAGCGGGCCGAGGAGGCCGCGCGGGCGATCACCGACGCGGTGCTCGAGCACGACCGCAGCACGCCGCTCGATCCCGGGCTGCCGGCCGCCGCATTGGCGGACCGGGTCGGCTTGCCGTCCGCGGCTCTGGTCGTCGCGCTCGTGCGCGAGCCGCTGCGCTTCGTCGACGGCAGGGTGCTCGGCCCGGCCACGAGCGGCCTGCCCCCCGCGGTCGAGAAGGCGCTCGGGCTGCTCGCCGAGGACCTGGCCGACGAGCCGTTCGCGGCGCCCACCGCCGGCCGGCTCGGGGAGCTCGGCCTCGACACCCGGAGCCTCGCCGCCGCGGCCAAGGCGGGGAGGCTGCTCCGGGTCGCACCGGGCATCGTGCTCCTGCCGGGCGCCGACCGGGCCGCTGCCGATCGCCTGGCCGGGCTCCCCCAGCCGTTCACCGCCAGCGAGGCGCGCCAGGCCCTCGGCACGAGCCGACGCGTGATGCTGCCCCTGCTGGACCACCTCGACCGCGCCGGGCTGACCCGGCGGCACCCCGACGACCGGCGCGAGGTCACCGGCCGGGGCTGAGCCGGCGCACGGCGGATCCGTGGGGAGCCGTCAGCCGGCGGTGGCCGCCAGTAAGGTCCAGTCATGCTGCCCGAGGCGTTTGACCTGTCCGGCCGCGTGGCGCTGGTGACCGGTGCTGGTTCCCCCGACGGGATCGGCTTCGCAACCGCCCGGTTGCTGGGCCGGCTCGGGGCCCGGGTCGCCGTGGCCGCCACGACGCAGCGCGCCCGGCTGCGCGCCCAGGAGCTCACGCTCGCCGGCATCCCCGCCGTCGGAGTGGTCGCCGATCTCACCGTGGAGGCGGACGTGCGACGCGCGGTCGACGAGGTGCGCGCCTCGCTGGGAGAACCGGACGTCCTGGTGAACAACGCGGGGATGACCAGCCTCACCGAGCCGGTGCTCGACCTCGCGGCGTCGGGTGGGGCCGAGTCCGGCGAGGTGCCCGGCATGGCGCTGGACGCCTGGCGTCGCTCACTGGCCCGCAATCTCGACACCGCGTTCCTCGCCACGCGGGAGACGCTGCCTCACATGCTGGAGGCCGGCTGGGGCCGGATCGTGATGGTCGCATCGGTCACCGGGCCGGTCATGGCCATGCGCGCGGAGGCGTCGTACGCGGCTGCCAAGGCAGGGATGGTCGGCCTCGCCCGCGCCTTGGCCGTGGACCACGCCCGCGCCGGGGTGACCGCGAACGCCGTCGCGACGGGCTGGATCGCCACGGCGAGCCAGACCGAGGCCGAGGTCGGTGAAGGCAGGCACACGCCGATCGGCCGCAGCGCCCGCGCCGAGGAGGTGGCGGCCGCCGTGGCCTTCCTGTGCTCCCCCGGCGCCTCCTACCTCACCGGCCAGTGCCTGGTCGTCGACGGAGGTGCCTCGGTGGCGGAGGAACGCGCCGGCTGAGCGGGAGCCCTCACCGGGCTGCGCGAACCCTAGACGTCCTGGTCCTCGTCGACCACGTGGACCGCCGCCTCCTCGGCGCTCGCCGCCGCACCGTCGATCCCGACGTCCTCGGCGACCAGGTCCTTCTCGGTGTCCTCGTGGACCCCTTCGTCCTCGGCGACCAGCCGGCCGGCGCGGGCGTCGCCCACCTCCCCGCCGACGTTCTCGCCCTCGCGGGCGGCCGCCTCGTAGGGGTCGGGCTCGGGCTCCTCCTGCGCGATCCGCTGCTCGAGGGTCTCGCCCAGCTCCTCCTCGAGCGGGGTGTTGCCGAACTTTTCGGCAGGCGACCACTTCTCCGGCGGCGAGTAGCCCTCGTCGAGCGGGTCGGCAAGCCCCCGGTCGGCGGTGAGGTCGTCACCACCGGTCTGCGGCTGCGTCTCGTCGTCGACGCTGTAGCCGTGGTAGTTCTCCTGCTCGTTCGAGTCGCCGGCCCCGTCCACGGACGGGTCGGTGCCGATCTGCTCGGAGACGCTCTCGGGCTGCTCGGTCATCTGCGCTCTGCCTCCTGGCCCGCACGGGCGGGCACTCGTGTCGTCGGGTGCGATCGTGGGACACGTACCCCGAGGGCGGGCCCGAAAACGCGCCACGTGCCACAGTGGCGTGGTGATCGAGGACACCGCCACGGCCCGCCGATGACGCTGTCGATCTGCCTGCTGCTGGACCGCGCCGCCGAGACGCGGGTACGACGACTCTGGGACCGGCTCGAGGAGGCCGGCGTCCGGACCCTGGCCACCCACACCCACGGTCGGCACGTCCCGCACCTGACCTTCGCGTCGCTGCTCAGCGCCGACCTCGGCCCGGTCGTCGAGGCCCTGGGACGGTTGCCGGCGCACGACCCGGTGCGGCTTCGCTTCGACGGCCTGGGAATGTTCCCGCGCAGCCGCTGCTGGCTGGCACCGGCCGTGCCCGGCGAGCTGATTCCCCGCCAGGCCGCCGCCGTCGAGACCGCGCGGGCGTGCGGGGCGGTGGTGCACCGCAACTACGAGCCGGGCACCTGGCTCCCCCACCTGACGCTTGCGCCCCGGCTCCACCTCGAGGACCTGCCGACGGTGGCGCGGGTCTCCTTCGAGGTGCTGCCGCTCACCGCCGAGCTGTGCTCGGCAGCCGTGATCGACACGGCGACCGGGGACATCCACCCGCTCGCCCGGCTGCTCTGAGACCTCAGCTGCGGCGCCGGCTCCCGGCTGCCAGTGCGGCCGCCAGCACGACCAGCGACCCGGTCCATGCCTCCTGCAGGTTCACCCAGACACTCTCGTGAGGGGCGAGGAACGCGGCGACGACGAGGGCCACGCCCGCGAGCGCGGCCAGCCCGGCCGCGATGTTGCTGGGTCCGACGTGGCGCAGCCACAGGGCGCACAGCGTCACGAC
>JBQCEF010000593.1:0-12568 GCA_051960495.1 Nocardioides sp.
CGACGAGTCCGGGCGCAGCTCGGTCCACAGCCGCAGCAGCGGCCAGACCATGTCCGTGCGGTGCAGCTCGATCGCACCCCACACGACATCGGTGAAGCCTTCGTCGTCGAGGTCGTGCTGGAGCGGCTCGGCTGCGGCCAGCAGGCGGTATGTCGTCTCCGCGGCCTCCGGGCCTGATTCGGCCAGGGTGCACGCGACCGGGCCGACGACCGACGGGGTCAGCGATCGCACCGCAGCCATGCCCTCACCCGCATCGCCGGACGCGGGGGAGTCTGCGAACGCGACGTCGAGCGCTGCCATGGCGAGCGGCCCGGTGGGGACGGTGTTGGAGTTCGCCAGGAGGACCACCCCGGTCTGCTGCTCCGGCAGCAGCACCAGCTTGGAACCGAAGCCGGGGTCCGCGCCGCTGTGGCTGAGCACTCGGTGTCCGCGGTAGCTCCCGACACTCCACCCGAGCCCGACAGCCTCCTCCCAGGGCGGCCGGTCCACCGTCACGACCGGCCGCCACATCAGGTCGAGCAGGTGCGGGTTCAGCCACGGTGGTGCGCCGGTTGCGCGAGCCGAGTCGTCCTCGCCCGCCGCGAGCACCGCCTGCACGAGCCGACACATCTCGATCACGTTGGAGTGCAGGGTCGAGCTGGGGGCGTGACGCCTGGAGTAGGGGTAGGCGTCGTCCGGCACCTTTAGCGGCATCCCCACGTGAGGCGGCGCGGCCAGGTCGACCGGCACGTCGGCCCGCAGGAACGTGCTGCTGTTCATCCCCAGCGGCACGAGCAGCCGCTGCCGGATCGCCGCCTCGAACGTCGTACCGATCGCTCGCGACAGCAGGAGCCCGAGCAGCTCGAACCCGGCGTTGGAGTAGGAGAAGGCGGTGCCTGGATCCGACTGCAGCCGCCACCCCGACAGGCTGCGAGCGAACTCGCTGGGTGCGTCGTCACCCAACTGCGGGTCGTGCCAGCCGTAGTCGGAGACGTCCGGGAGGCCGCTGGTGTGGCTGAGCAGGCCGCGGATCGTGACTTCTTCTGCACGTCCGTCGGCCAGGGAGAGCTCCGGGACCCATTCGGTGATCGGGGCATCCAGGTCGAGCGGGTCGTCGTACTCGTTCCCGAGAGTCAGCGACACGACCGCGGTGGCGACGAACGGCTTCGACACCGACGCCAGGTGGAACATCGTCTCGGGAGTGACCGGATCCCCGGTGCGCACGTCGCGGACGCCGAAGCCGCGCGCGACCAAACCGCCGTCGCGCACGACGCCGACCGCAAGCCCTGCGACCTCGTGAAAGTCGACGAAGTCCTCGACCAACGGCCAGAGTCGTTCCAACACGCACGCCCGCCATCGCAACGAAGCCCCGTTCACGCCGCGACCCTACGCCGCGTGCGGCACGATGGATACGTGCTCGAGACCGACCGGCTGGTCCTGCGCCGGTGGCGCCCGGAGGACCGTGAGCCGTTCGCGCAGCTGAACGCCGACCCTGACGTCATGGAGTTCTTCGTCGCCCCGATGACGCGGGCGGAGAGCGACGCCTTCGTGGACCGCATCGAAGCCGGCTTCGCCGAGCGCGGATTCGGGTTGTGGGCCGTCGAGGTGTCCGCGACGGCTGGGTTCATCGGTTTCACGGGCCTGATCCACCAGACGTTCGAGGCGCCGTTCACACCCGCCTTCGAGATCGGCTATCGCCTCGCCAGGCACGCGTGGGGACAGGGTTACGCGACCGAGGCGGCGACGGAGGCGGTCCGCTACGCCTTCGAGGAGGCCGGGCTCCGCGAGATCGTGTCGATGACCGCGGTGCACAACGTGCGCTCCCGGGCGGTCATGCGGAAGCTCGGTATGACGCACGACCCGGCGGACGACTTCGATCACCCCAAGGTCCCGGACGGCCACGCCCTGAAGCGCCACGTCCTGTACCGGCTGACCGCCGAGCGGTGGAGCGCACACGCCCGGCCCACGAGACCCAGTGAGCCCGACCGATCCTCCGGCTCATTTTCGGAGGACGACGCAGCCGGCGGCGGGTAGGTTCCTGCTTCATGGACGTGTCGGTGTGCGCCACGGATGACGACTACGAGGCGTGGCGGTCGGTCCGGCTCGCGGTGGTTCCGGGTGAGCGGTGTGACACCGTCGCGGAGCTGCGGGCGCAGGAGACGCCCGAACGGCTGATGCTGCTGGCGCGCCTCGACGGGGTGGTGGTCGGCTCGGGCCTGGCCAGCCGCTCGGACAGCTCGGTTGGTGGCTTCGCTGCCGTACGCGTGCTGCCCGAGTACCGCCGATGTGGCGTCGGCTCGGCCCTGCTGCCCGTACTCGCCGACCATGTCGCGACGCTGGGCCTCCCCAAGCTGCGCGGCATGGTCGAGGACGCCGGATCCCTCGCGTTCGCCGCCCACTTCGGTTTCGACGAGGTGGACCGACAGGTCGAGCAGGTCCGCGTGATCGGTGACGAGCGGCCCCCACCGCCCCTGGTTGAGGGCGTCGAGGTCATCACCCTGGATCAGCGGCCAGGGCTGTGGGCGGAGTGCTACGACACGTTCGGCAGGCAGGTCCTCGCCGACTTCGCCACCTACGACCCGCTCGACATCAGCGCCGAGCAGTGGAACACCTCGTGGGCCGGCGACCCGATGTTCCTGGCTGTGTACGACGGGGAGGTGATCGGATGTGCCGGCCTGCATCAAGACACCGACCGTCCTGAACGGGCGGAGCATGCGCTGACCGGCGTCCGCCAGGACTGGCGTGGCCGGGGCGTCGCCGTCCACCTGAAGCAGCTCACCCTGCACTGGGCGGCGGCCCACGGGCTGAGCGAGGTCTACACCTGGACCCAGGCCCGCAACACCCCGATGCTGCGGCTCAACGAACAGCTCGGCTACGTCACCGGCAAGAACAGCATCACCGTGGAGCGGTCACTGCCGCTCTGAACATCACGCGTCGCATCCGGCCGGCCGTCACGGGTCCGGCGGACTCGAACACCCGCAGGCGCTGGGGCGTTTCGCCGCCGGCGAGCCGGACAAGCCATATCGTCGGGCGGTGAGATTTCGACTGGCCAGTCAGCGCGTGATGTCGCGAGCAGCCGACGACCTCTCGTCCGGCCGAGGCACTTGGTTCGTCACGCTCGGAGGTTCTATGCGGCCGACGATCCGGCTTGTCCAACGGGTGGACCTGAGGCCCCTGCGCCCCGGAGAGCCGCTCGCCGGACGGGTTGCACTAGCGAAGGTCGGTGGCCGGTTCTGGTTGCACCGCGTGTCCGACGAGCGGGGCGGCGAGGTGCACGTCGTCGCCGACAACGGAATGGTGAACGGCTGGACGTCCCGAACCGCTGTCTTCGGAGTCCTCGACTGACGGATGTCTGGTCGCGGGAGGACGTCGAGCGCTGCGGCGGTCAGGGCTGGCCGCCCGTCCCGGGCGCCCAGCCGACACCGTGGTCGTGCTCCCCGCCAGCGATGCGGAAGACGGGGACGGTCTGGGGATCGTCGGTGGCTAGGGCGACGCGCTTCGTCGTCACGTAGGCCGAGTCCGCGCCGGCCCAGTCGCTGAACAAGGTGCTCGACCCGACCTCCACCTCGACGTCGTCCGGCACTCCGTCGAGGGCCTTCCTCAGCTCGCCGACCGTGATGCCGTCCCGCCCGCCCCACCACATCGACTGGTCCGGCGCGAAGAAGAGCGTGTAGTGCTTGCCGCACCGACGGCACACCTTCCCCTCGACCACGTTCCCTTGCGCGTGGGCTGTGGGCGCGGCACGTAGGCATGGATGCCGAGACGACAGAGCAGGTTCATCGCCGAACCTCCTTCGCGAGATCCGCTCCTACTGCTGGTTGAGAGAGCGAAGGTCCAGGGCGAACGGCGGGACGAGGACCTGTTTGACACAGGACGTGTCGAGGCCCTTGACGCTGCCCCGCTCGATGAACCTGGCGGTCAGGTCGCTCAGGCACGACGTCCAGCTGCTGGGGTTGATGTCATGACCCTGCCCGGGTGCGACCAGCCGCCGGCTGTTGGGCCACAGCTGCGAGGCATCTGCCATGACCGCCGGCGGGTCGATGGGGTCCGCTTCGCCGTTGAGGACGAGCACCGGAACGTCCGACGCCGGAGCGCCGTCAGCGCCCACAGCGGCGGCGGGTGCGGGCGGAAGCGAGCGGCAGATGTACCTCCACCTCCGGGCCAGCTCCACGTCGTTTTGGTACTCGAAGCTGTCCTGTTGGTCCGCCAGTGCGCTGGGTCGGGAGCTGGCCCACGGCTCGTTGCACATGAACGGGTAGGTGATCATGTTCTGCGTGCCGCCGCTGTCCTCGCCGTCGCTGCTGACCCCGCCGACGACGCGAGCGATCCGCTTCAGTGCGGCAGCGTGGTCGGGCGTCGACCCGAGCGCGTGCACGAGAACGGGGATGCCAGCTGCCAACTCGGAGTTGCGCAACATCTGGTTGAGCACTCTGGCGAGGGTCGAGGTGTCGAGTCGCACCTCGTGTCCGGTCGGCGACTGGCCGCCATCCAAGACCCACGGGGCCCGGGAGAGGGAGGACCACAGCCGCTCCCAATCCGCCCTCAGGTCGGGGAACGCGCCCCGGCAGGTCGGGTCGCCGGCGCAACGGGCGAAGACACTTTCGAGCGCGGCCTGCGCGCTGCCCGCCATGCGCTTGTAGATCGGCACGGTCAGCGGCGAGCCGTTGAGGAGCATCATGCTTCGAACCCGGTCCGGGTGGCGCCGCAACAGGACCCGCGCGGCGAGCGTGCCGTAGGAGACTCCCATCAGGTCGACCGAGTCGTAGCCCAGGGCGTCGAGCACCTCGTCGACGTCGTCGGCGAACATCGCCGTGGTGTAGAACCGCAGGTCGGCATGCAGCGAGGCGACGCACGACTCGACGCTCTGTCGCAACCCCGGCTTGTCCGCCAGGTCGGGGAACATGGGGCAGGTGAGCGGATTGGAGCCGCCGGTGCCCCGCTGGTCGATGAACACCAGGTCATGTCGGGTGTTCACGCCGGTGAGTCCCACGAAGCCCGCAGCCGCGTCGGTGGCGGCGTCGCCCGGCCCGCCGGCCAGGAACACCCAGGGGTTCTCCGAACGGTCCGGGCTGGTGGCCGGTACGACCACGAACTTCACCGGAATCGTGCGGCCTTCGCCGGTCAGCCGGTTCTCCGGGACGTCGAGCGTTCCGCAGCGGGCATCGTCGCGGTCCTGCACCGTGCACGCCGAGACGTGCAGTGTGGCCGGGGTCGTCGCCTTCTCGCCCCCGTCGCAGGCCGCGGTCGCGAGCAGGAGACCGAGAGCGAGAGGAGTTGCGAGCAGTGCGTGCTTTAGTGCCGTCATGGCAGCCCCCTCGAACATGCCCCCCTCGGGGCCTCGCTTTCAGGGTCGCCGGGACCGTTCGAGCGGCCAGAGGCTTAGGTCACTGCCGGTCCAGCCTCTTCGTCCCTGCCACGGCCGCAGCTCCACGTCTTACGTTGGGCGAGTAGTCATCGCGAGGCAGGTGGGCGACATGACGACACGCAGGGCGCTGGTGGTGGGGTGGGGCCTCCTGGGCGGCGCCTCGGTCGCGTCGTACCTCGCTTGGGGCCCGACGATGCTGCGCTGGGGGACCGAGGGGGACGAGGCGACCGCGCCGCTGCCGGGTGACGACCACGTGCCGAACCCCCGGCTGCAGAGCACGCGGGCGATCACGATCGATGCTCCACCCGAGCAGGTGTGGCCGTGGATCGTGCAAATGGGCATCTACCGGGGCGGCTTCTACACCCACGACCGCGTCGAGCGACTGATGTTCCACGCCCGCTACGTGGAGGGGAAGCACTCCGCGACCCGGATCCATCCGGAGCTGCAGGATCTCGCCGTCGGCGACCACGTGCCCTACGGGGCGGGGGTGTTCGCGCCGGTCATCGAGCTGGAGCCGAACCGCCACCTGGTGGCCGGCGAGGCGGTCGTGCTCCGGCCCTTGCCGGGGAACCGGACCCGCTTCCTCATCCGGTACCGCGGGATGGGGTACGTCGCGCCGGCGTTCGAGGGGATGTCCGACGACGCGCCGCTCCTCACCCGGGCGATCGCCTTCGCCGTCCGGCACGTCCCGGGCGGGATGTTGCTGGTCCGAGGGGTCGACTTCTTCATCGGTGACCCGCTGCACCACTACATGGAGGTGGGGGTGCTGCGCGGAACCAAGAAGCGTGCGGAAGGGAAGTACGACGGTGACCGAGGCGAGAACCGTCCGGCGGCTGCCGCCGTGGAGTCCGTGGCGGCCGCAACCTGAGTCGACGAACGTGCGGGTGACGGCGCGACCTGCCGCCGTGGCGGAGATCAAAGGGATCCACACGCTGGCTTGGCTGTCGATCGAGTCCTGCGTCGTCTACGTCCTCTACGCCGGCCTCGCCGGACGCACCGACAAGCGCGCCGGCGTCGCCGCAGCAGTCGTCACCGGTGAGTGCCTGGTGTTCGCCGGCGCGACTCTCCGCACGGCGAACCCCCGGTCCTAAGCCGTGGTGCGCGCGGCGTCGGCGGACATCAGGAGCAGGCGGTTGAGGAGGCCGGCGGCCTCCGTGACCTGCTGGCGCTCGCCGCTGACGAGCACGTCGAGCAGCAGCCCGCGGGCGGCGCCGAGCGCGAGACGGGCGTGGACGGGCGCCTGGTCCTCCGGGATCCCGATCGCGAGGCAGAGCTCGGTGACCGAGGGGAGCCAGGAGGCGATCAGCTCCTCCCGCAGCACGGCCGCGTGCTCCTTGCCCTGCATGGCGTGAGCGGCCAGCTCGAAGAACAGCGGCCCGTAGCGCAGCGTGGCCTCGACGGTCTCCTCCCAGTACTTCGCCGCGGCCTCGAGCGGAGGCAGGTCGGCGTCGTACGTCGCGGTCATCACCGCCCGCTGGCGGGCCTCGACCTCGCGGGTGACCTCGACGAGCAGCCCCTCGCGCGAGCCGAAGTGGTAGATGAGCATCCGGTGGCTGGTGCCCAACGCCCCGGCGAGCCCCCGCAGCGAGGTGTCGCCGATGCCGGTGCGGCCGAAGTGCTCGATCGCGGCGTCGAGCAGCCGCTGCCGGGGCGTCGTGCCGGAGGTGCCGGTGCCGGCGCTCACTCCGCGGGAGCGCGCGTGACGCGCTTGTCCAGGCTCTCGGCCTCGAGGTCGATGTAGCGCTGGGTCAGTCCGCGCCACACGAAGGCGGCCACCGCGCCCATCGGCCCGGTCTGCTCGATGCTGAGCGTCACCGTCGATCCGCCGCCGTCGGGCACCACCTCATGCCGCGCGATCGTGCGCATACCCGGGCCCGCCGCCTCCCAGGTGAAGCTGCGGCCGTCGACGAGCTCGGACACCTCCCAGGTCGCCTTCGGGAGCTTGGGCTGCCGCACGGTGGTGCGCGAGCCGACCTGCAGCGGGCCGTCGTCGAGGCGCTCGACGGTCTCGATGGTGGGGGTCCACTCCGGCCACCGGGCGACGTCGTACATCACCGGCCAGACCTGGGCCGGCGGGGCGTCGATGTGGCGGGTGGTCTCGAAGAAGCGCGTCATGTACCAAACGGTACACCGGAGGCCAACCCGCGACCATGGCCCGGAGGAGTCATCCCGTTTTCCGGACGTCGCTCGTCCGGAACCCTGGCTAGCGTCCGGTGCATGACGAACCCCGCAGCCCACAAGCCCGTCCTCGACCTGGTGATCCTCGACTGCCCCGACGCCTTGGAGCTCGGTCGGTTCTACGCCGAGCTGCTCGGCTGGGAGCTCGAGGACGGCTCCGACCGCGACTGGACCACGCTGGTGCCGCCCGGCGGCGGCGTGTCACCGGACAACCCCGACGGGCGCGCGACGCTCGCGTTCCAGCGGATCGACGACTGGGTGGCGCCCACCTGGCCCGGCGGTGCGCACCCTCAGCAGTTCCACCTCGACCTCTCGGTCGGCGACATCGACGCCGCCGAGCCGTCGGTGCTGGCGCTGGGCGCACGGCGGCACGACCACCAGCCCTCGGAGAACGGCGGGTTCCGCGTCTACGTCGACCCGGCGGGACACCCGTTCTGCCTGATCCGGTGAGGGCAGCCGGTCGCGCTCGGCGGCACGATCAGGTTGGGTGGCGGACATGACCGAGTACCCGCAGCTGCTGCACACCGCCCTGGACACCACGGACTGCCGGGGGCTCGCCGAGTTCTACCGGCAGCTGCTCGGCCTGCAGTACCGCCCCGGCGACGAGCCGCCGGCCGACGGTACGACGGACGACGCCGACTGGCTCGTGCTGACGGACGCCGCCGGCGCGCGCAAGCTCGCCTTCCAGCAGGTCGAGTCGCTGCAGCGCACCACCTGGCCGCGGCACGACGTACCCATGCAGCTGCACGTGGACTACACGGTGTCGAGCGCCGAGGAGCTGGAGCGGCAACGCGAGCGGGCCGTGGCTCTCGGCGCGACGATCCTGCTCGACCGGACCGACGACCCCGGTGAGCCGCTCTACGTGTTCGCCGATCCGGCCGGCCACCCGTTCTGCGTCTTCGTGGCGTAGCCGGACACGCCGGATCTCACCGATTGCCTGCGAGGCGCGTGAGGGCGACGGAGACTGGACCTTCTCAGGTGCATGGCCTCGTCACGGGGGAGGCCCGCGGTCGGCGACCGTGCGGCACCGCGGTCGATGAGGACTTGTCCAGATGTCTCGCAAGCTGGCGCCGCTCGCGGCGCTCACCACCGTCCTGCTGGCCCTCGGTACGACGGGTCCGGTCAACGGCGACACCACCACCCTCCCGATCGGCGACTCGGACCTGCCGGAGACGCGGACCAGCGAGATCCTCGCCGACGGGGTGACGCTGACCCGGATCGTCCGCGGCGACCGGCCGGCCCGCAAGCGCAAGATCGGCACCACCACGCGCGGGCCGTGGCGGGTCAACGTGCTGAGCATCGACCCGACCGTGGCGACCGGGCAGCTGAAGTCGACCTACGGGCCCGACCTGGGGCGCACCGAGAAGGTGCGGGACCTCGTCGCCTACTCCGGCGCGCTGGCCGGCGTGAACGCCTCCTACTTCACCTTCGGCGCCGACCCGGTCTACCCCGGCAACCCGGTGGGGGTCGGGATCTACGACGGCGCCCTGCTCTCCGAGCCGGAGCCCAGCGCGAAGGCGGAGATCGCGCTGCTGGTCGACTCCCGCACCAACAGCATCGCGATGGACAAGCTGACCTGGCAGGGGAGCGTGGCGAACCCGGCCCTGGGCCTGGCCCTGCCGCTGACCCACCTCAACAAGCCGCCGGTTGTGCCGGCTTCCTGCCGCGACCTCCGCAAGCCCACCAAGTGCCGCGAGGAGGGCGACATCGCGCTGCTCTCCCCGCGGTTCTCGCTGCAGACGCCGGCCGGCAAGGGGGTGGAGGTCGTCCTCGGGCGGCGAGGCTGCGCCGTGCGTCAGACGCTCGAGCGCGGCACGGTGCTCAAGCCGTGGCAGTCCTCCCTGCAGGGCACCGGCAAGCGGGTGCGCCGGCTGCTGAAGATCACCGCCGACCGGGCCTGCCCGACGACGACGTCGGTGCTGAGCAACAGCCTCGGACAGCCGGTGGAGATGGGGCCGTGGCTCTCGGCCATGACCGGCCGGTTCCGCCTCACGATGGGCGGGCGCAAGATCCTGCACCGGGGTCCCGAGGGCTTCTTCCGCCGGCACCCGCGCACGATCGTGGGGCGGACGGAGACGGGCTCGGTGCTGATCGCGACGATCGACGGCGGCCGGACCACGAGTGTCGGGGCGACGCTCGTGGAGGCGTCGGCGGTGGCCCAGAGACTCGGGATGGTCGACTCGGTCAACCTGGACGGCGGTGGGTCGACCACGATGGTGGCCAACGGTGCGCTGGTGAACTCTCCGAGCGGGAGCGGTGAACGGTCCGTGGGAGACGCTCTGGTCTACGTCCCCGGCCCGTAGCCCGGCCCCTAGCGGCGGGGCGAACTACCCCTCAGCGCGGGGTCCTTCACATCGCCAGGGCGGCCACGATCGTCAGGGCGAGCAGGACGACGAGCATGAGGCCGATGCCGTTGTCGGTCATCTCGGCCACGTCGACCGCTTCTGGCGTGTGCTTCTCCGGTGTGGTTTCCATTGGGTTCCCCCGGTGGGTCGTCTCGGGTGCTCGGGTCGAGCGCCTGTATGTCCGTTGTTCCCGGTAGACGCGGTTTCATTCGTGTCGGTTGCATCACGTGCGTGTCGCGGCCCGTCCCGGGGTACGACGCGTCGTACCCCGAACCGCATGAGGAGACCCATGTCGAGCGACGCGATCGTGATGCTGAAGGAAGACCACAAGCAGATCCTGAAGGCCTTCAAGGACTTCGAGAACGCCGGCGAGAACGCCGTCAAGACCAAGGGCAAGCTCGTCGACAAGATCATCGAGCTGCTCACGGTGCACACCTACATCGAGAACGAGGTGATGTACCCGCGCGTGCGCGAGCTGCTGCCCGACCTCGAGGACGACATCGACGAGTCCTACGAGGAGCACCACGTCGCGGACCTGCTCGTGGTGGAGCTGGCCAGCATGAAGCCCGAGGACGACCGCTTCGACGCGAAGACCACCGTGCTCATCGAGAACGTCCGGCACCACATCGAGGAGGAGGAGCAGGACTGGTTCCCCAAGGTGCGTGAGGGCCTGGGCCGCAAGCAGCTCCAGGACCTCGGCGCCAACATGGAGATCGCTCGGGAGAAGGCCCCGCGACGCCCCTCGCAGCCGAGCGCGCTGAAGAAGACCATCGACGCGGTCATCAAGTAGGCGACGTCACGCACTCTGCGGGCGGGGCCGGGACCTCCGGCCCTGCCCGCTGCGCGTCCGCAGGACCACGATCGGACCATGGCACGCAGACAGATCGACGCCGTCGACACCATCTGGCTCAACATGGACCGGCCGGACAACCTGATGGTGATCGAAAGCGTGATGACGCTCGCAGGGCCGGTGGACTGGGACCGCTTCGCCGACATGCTGAAGCGCCGGATCGTCGATCGCTACCCGGTGTTCTCCCAGTGCCCGGTGGCGTCCCGGCTGCCGCTGGGCATCCCGCACTGGGAGGACGTGGCGGACTTCGACCTCCGCGAGCACCTCTACCGGGCCGAGCTTCCCGCGCCGGGCGACGACCTGGCGTTGATGGACTACATGAACCAGCACGTCAGCCTGCCGCTGTCGCGCGAGCGGCCGCTGTGGGAGATGCACCTGATCGACGGGTACGACGGCGGCTCGGCCGTCTACTCGCGGATGCACCACTCGCTCGCCGACGGGATCGCCCTGGTGCGGGTGCTGCTGTCGATGACGGACGCGAACCCCGGCGACGACCTCGACGAGCCGCTCGAGGAGACCCACGGCCGCGGCCTGGTGGCCAACGCCCTGCACCTCGCCGGCGCCACCGGCACGGCGCTGCTCGACCTCCCCAACCTGCTCGCCCCCCGGCACGTCGCCGACGCGATGACGCTCGCCCGGCAGACCACCGGGATCGCCGCCAAGCTGCTGTTCTCGCGCAACCCCGAGTCGCCGGTGAAGGGGCGCGTGGCCCCCGAGAAGCGCGTGGTGTGGGCTCCGCCGATCCCGCTCTCCGACGTCGTCGAGGTGGCGCACCGGACGGGGACCACCGTGAACGACGTGCTGGTCGCGGCGCTCGCCGGCGCCTTGTCGACGTACATCCGCAGCCACCACGGCGACCCGGTCGACGTGCCCACGATGGTGCCGGTCAACGTGCGGCCGCTCGACGAGCCGCTGCCGCGCGAGCTCGGCAACCGGTTCGCGCTGGTGCTGTTCTCGCTGCCGTCGTCGCTGGGCACGCCGTTCGAGCGGCTCGCGGAGACCAAGCGGCGCATGGACGCGATCAAGCACTCGCCCGAGGCGGTCCTCACCTTCGGACTGATCCGCGGCATCGGCCGCACCGGCCCGGAGATCGAGCGCTTCCTCGTCGACTTCTTCGCCAACAAGGCGACCGGAGTGACCACCAACGTCCCCGGCCCGCAGGAGCCGCGCTACCTGGCCGGGACCCGGATCACCCGCACCCTGGGCTGGGCGCCCGAGTCCGGCGAGCAGACCCTCGGCACCTCGATCTTCACCTACGACGGGCAGGTGTTCGTCGGCTTCAAGGTCGACGTGGCCCAGGTGCCCCGGCCCGAGGAGCTGCTGGCCGGCTACCGGGCGGAGCTCGACGCGTTGCTCCGGCTGGCGCCGGCCCGGTCGAAGGCCGTGCGGTGAACCGCCCGGATCAGGCCGCGAACCGGCTGCTGCACTCCACTGTCGACGTGTTCCTGGACCGGACCCGGGCCGTGGTCGACCTCCTCGCCGGCGCCGGGGGGAGCGCCCTGGACCGGTTGCCGGAGCCGGTGCCGGCCGCGGTGACCCGGATGCTCAGCTCGCTGCGTCAGCTCGCCGAGCAGGCGCCGCCGCTGACCGCCGAGCTCGACGTGCTGGTCCAGGAGGTCCACGCGAAGCGCAAGAGCATCCAGGCGCTGCAGGCCGAGCTGGCCGCGATGGATCGACAGCTGGAGGTGTTCGAGCGGACCCTCGCACCCTTGGAGGCCTGGACCCACCTGTGGTCGCGGCTCCAGCACGCGCTGACGGAGCGCCTGGCGCCGGTCACGGGCGGCTGAGAGCGCACCGTGGTCTCCCTCCGCGCGGCGGGAGACCGGCTCGTGCGGCCCGGCAGCCCCTCTG
>JBQCEF010000594.1:0-16449 GCA_051960495.1 Nocardioides sp.
CACCGGCGACGCGATCTACTACCGGTCGCTCCGCGAGCGGCCCACCGACCGGCTGACCATGCACGACTACCTGTGGCGCTGGGACACCGACTGGTTCTGGTGCTCCGGCGCGTTCGGCCTGCACGACCCGCGGGTCCGGCGCCTGTGGCCGCGCCGGTGGCGCCGCTCGGACGTCTACCACAAGCTCGTCGGCCTCGAGACCCGCTACGGGATCAAGAGCCGCATCGACCGCCGGCGCGGGCTGCCCGACCGGGAGCGCGTCATCCAGGACGTCGAGGTGCCCGTCGAGCGGCTCCCCGAGTTCCTCAGCTGGTTCGACGAGCACGTCGCGATGCGGCCGGTGTGGCTGTGCCCGCTGCGCAGCACCCGCACCTGGCCGTCGTACCCGCTGCGCCCCGGCGCGACCTACGTCAACGTCGGGTTCTGGGGCACGGTCCCCATCGCCCCGGGGGCCCGCGACGGCGACGTCAACCGGGCGATCGAGGCGCGCGTGACCGAGCTCGGCGGCCACAAGTCGCTCTACTCCGACGCCTACTACGACCAGGACACCTTCGACCTGCTCTACGACCAGTCCTTCGCCCGTCGGGTCCGCAAGGAGACCGACCCGGAGGGCCGGCTGACGGAGCTCTACGAGAAAGCGGTGGGACGACGATGACCAGCACTCTCAACCACACCCGGCAGGTCACGATCGGCGAGGCCCTGACCCGGCTGATGGCCGGTGGCGTGCCGTTCCGGTTCTCGGCGTACGACGGCAGCACCGCCGGCCCCGAGGACTCCCCGATCCACGTGCGGCTGCTCAACGAGCGGGGCCTGTCCTACCTGCTCTCCGCGCCCGGGGACCTCGGCATGGCCCGCGCCTACGTCTCCGGCGACCTCGAGCTCGAGGGCGCCCACCCCGGCGACCCCTACGACGCGATGGTGCAGCTGCAGAGCAACCTGCGCTTCAAGATGCCCTCGCCGGCCGAGGCCTTCCAGCTCGCCCGCGGGATCGGCCTGGGCAAGCTGCTGCCGCCCGAGCCGCCGCCGCAGGAGGCGCTGCCGCGCTGGCGCCGCGTGCTCGAGGGGTTCCGGCACTCGAAGGGCCGTGACGCCGAGGCGATCCACCACCACTACGACGTCTCGAACCGGTTCTACGAGATGGTGCTCGGCCCGTCGATGACCTACACCTGCGCGTGCTTCCCCCATGAGGACGCGACCCTGGAGGAGGCCCAGGCCTTCAAGTACGACCTGGTCGCGCGCAAGCTCGACCTGAAGCCGGGCATGCGGCTGCTCGACGTCGGCTGCGGCTGGGGCGGCATGGTGCGCCACGCGGCTCGCGAGTACGGCGTCGAGGTCATCGGCGTCACCCTGTCGCGGGAGCAGGCCGCTTGGGGCCAGGCCGCCGTCGAGCGGGAGGGGCTCGCCGGCAAGGCCGAGGTCCGCTACGGCGACTACCGCGAGATCGTCGAGACCGGGTTCGACGCGATCAGCTCCATCGGCCTCACCGAGCACATCGGGGTGAAGAACTACCCGTCGTACTTCACCTTCCTGCGCGACCGGCTCGTGCCCGGCGGGCGGCTGCTCAACCACTGCATCACCCGCCCGCACAACAACACCCGGGTCACCACCGGTGCGTTCATCGACCGCTACGTGTTCCCCGACGGCGAGCTCACCGGCTCGGGCCGGATCATCTCCTCGATGCAGGACGTCGGGCTGGAGGTCCGCCACGAGGAGAACCTGCGCGAGCACTACGCGAAGACGCTGCAGGGCTGGTCCCGCAACCTCCGGGACAACTGGGACGAATGTGTATCCGAGGTGGGCGAGGGTACGGCCAAGGTATGGGGCATCTACATGGCCGGTTCCCGGCTCGGCTTCGAGCGCAACGAGATCCAGCTGCACCAGGTCCTGGCGGTCCGTCCGGACGCGGACGGCCGTTCGAGCTTCCCCTTGCGTCCCACCTGGCTCAGCTGAACGCAACACGCCGATCTCCGGGCGCGACACCGGCCGCGTCCGACATACTGAGCACACGGCGTAACCTTTCGCCCCGCGGAAGCGATCACGGCAGTAGAAGCCTGCTTCCGCGGTCGGGGGGTTGCACCACACCTGACGCCGCGGGGGCAAGTCGGCGGACGACCGCACCACTGGTCGTCCAACGGCTGCGCAGCGGCCCAGTGCACGAGTCCGGTGAGGGTCACCGGGCCGGGCGCTGAGCGTCCGAAAGGGGCTGCGATGGCGGAGCTGAGCGACGAGCTCGTCGCTGCGGCATGCGCAGGCAACCCGGAAGCGGTCGGCGCCATCTACGTGGCGCTCTCCCCGAAGGTCCAGGGCTACCTCCGTGCCCGCGGCGTCGACGACGCCGAGGGTCTGACCAGTGAGGTGTTCCTGCAAGTGCTGAAGAAGCTCAGCGGCTTGCGCGGAGGGGCGGCTGCACTGCGGACGTTCGTCTTCTCGGTGGCACACGCCCGTGCCGTCGACGAGATCCGTCGCAAGGCTCGAACCCCGGCATGGTCGCCCTACGAGGCCGAGTACGACTACAGGCAGGTCGAGTCGGCGGAGTCCGCGGCGCTGTCGGGGGGCCGGGACGTCGAGCAGCTGCTGGGTCAGCTGAATGAGGAGCAGAGAGCAGTGGTCGCGTTGCGGGTGCTCGGAGACCTGAGTCTCGAGCAGACGGCCGCCGTCGTGGGCAAGTCCACCGGCGCGGTCAAGCAGCTGCAGCGTCGCGGCCTGCTCGCCCTGCGCACCCTCGTCGAGAGCGGCGAGGTGGTCTTGTGAGCGTCTCCGCCTTCGACCTCGCCGCCGAGGTCGGCCTCTCACCCTCGATCGTCCCCGACCTCGAGCCGGTGGTCGCCGCGCTGCGTGCGCTGGTGCCGGCCGCCCCGCCGCAGCCCTCGCCCGCGCTGGCGGCGCTGCTCGCCCACCCGCCCGTGGCGGCACGTCCCCAACCGGTCGCCCGGCGCCGCCTGTTCGCGCTCGGCACCGCCGCCGCCGCGCTGAGCTCGGTCGCCGTCACCGGCGTCGCGGCCGCGGCCAACGAGCTTCCCGACGGCGCCCAGCGCCTGGTCTCCCAGCTGTCGGGCTTCCTGCCGCCGCCGCTGCAGTTCCCCGAGCCGGTGTTGGTCGACGACAGCCCCAGCGACGAGCCGGAGCCGGCGCCGAGCAGCGAGGCCCCCGTCGCCCAGCGCTCCGCCGTCTCCGACCCCGTCGACACCGCGACCGCCACGACCGACCAGACCAAGGAGCAGTCGCAGCCGCGTGTCGCGACCAGCTCCGCGGCCGCCGTCGAGGTCGCCCCGGTGGCGCCGTCGAGCCCGGAGGGTGCCGCGACCGCGGTGACGTCGCCGGTCAGCGAGGCGCCCAGCGCCGACCCCTCGCCCTCGGGCAGCGACGCGCCGTCGCCGAGCGCCAGCCCCGCCGCGGGCGGCACTGGCTCGGCGTCCCCGGCCGTCGGCAGCCCGCAGCCCTCCGGGTCCGCCAGCCCCACCGCGCAGGCGCGGGAGACCGGCTCGGTGAGCCCGTCGCCGAGCGCCTCGGCCACGGCGACGTCGTCCGCCTCCCCGTCCGGAGGCGGTTCCTGACCGGGGTGGCACAATCCGCAGGGTGACCCCGACGCCTGAGTTCCGCAGTGGTTTCGCCTCCTTCGTCGGGCGTCCCAACGCCGGCAAGTCGACGCTGACCAACGCCCTGGTCGGCACCAAGGTGGCGATCACCTCCTCGCGGCCGCAGACCACCCGGACCGTGGTGCGCGGGATCGTGCACCGCCCCGATGCTCAGCTCGTGCTGGTGGACACCCCCGGGCTGCACCGGCCGCGGACGCTGCTCGGTGAGCGGCTCAACGACCTGGTGAAGACCACGTGGGCCGAGGTCGACGTCGTCGCGGTGTGCTTCCCGGCCAACGAGAAGATCGGTCCCGGTGACCGGTTCATCGTCAACGAGCTGGCCAAGGTGCGTCGTCCGACGAAGATCGCGGTGGCCACCAAGACCGACCTCGCCACCCCCGAGCAGCTCGGGGAGCACCTGCTCGCGATCGACCGGCTGGGCCACGACACCGGCACCGACTGGGCCGAGATCGTGCCGGTCTCGGCCAAGTCCGGCGACCAGGTGGGGCTGCTCGCGGACCTGCTGGTCAACCTGCTCCCCGAGGGCCCGCCGCTCTACCCCGAGGGCGACCTGACCGACTCCCCGGAGGAGACGATCGTCGCCGAGCTGATCCGGGAGGCGGCGCTGGAGGGCGTGCGCGACGAGCTGCCGCACTCGATCGCGGTCGTCGTCGAGGAGATGGGGCTGCGCGAGGGGCGGCCGGAGGACAAGCCGCTGCTGGACATCCACGCGAACATGTTCGTCGAGCGGCCCTCGCAGAAGGGCATCGTGATCGGCCACAAGGGCGCCCGGCTGCGCGAGGTCGGCAGCCAGGCCCGGCGCAACATCGAGGCGATGCTCGGCACGCCGGTCTACCTCGACCTGCACGTCAAGATCGCGAAGGACTGGCAGCGCGACCCCCGCCAGCTGCGCCGGCTCGGCTTCTGAGCCTCCGGATCGGAGACCTTCGCCCCTGTCCGCCCCGGTCCCTCTCGTCGGAGGCTGGAGGGTGAGGCAGGGAGGTGGCCCATGGTGCAGGTCGGGTGGCTGGTCCTGGGCGCGACGGTGATCGTCGCGGCGGCACGAGCCGGGCACAGCGCGCAGGCCTACAAGGTCGCGGTGACGGCGCTGGCGGCGCTCATGCTGCTCGGCGGCGCGGCGGTGAACCTGTGGTGGCTGTTGCGCGGGTCGAGCTACGACAGCTTCGCGGACGGCTCGTCGTTCGAGTTCGTGCGGTCCACGTGGCGGTCCCTGGTGCTTCCCCACGAGGCCATCTTCATCGGGCTGCTGATCGCGTTCGAGACGACGACGGGTGTGCTGGTGCTGCTCGGAGGCCGCGCTCGCGACGTCGCGCTGTGGGCGCTGGTCGCGTTCTTCGTCGCCGTGGTCTCGTTCAGCTTCTGGTACCTGCTCTGGTCGGTGCCGATGATCGCGGCGCTGGTGCGGCTGTGGGAGGTCGGACGCCGCCGGGCGCCGTCGTACCGCGGTCGGCACGTGCGAGAGGTGGCCGAGGCGCGCGGCTGATGCCTAGGGTGCGGCCATGACGATGCAGCGCTCCACCTTCACCTCGCCCGTCGACGGCCTCGAGCTGGCCACCTACGAGTGGGACGTCGCCGACCCGCGTGGCGTGGTGCAGGTCGCCCACGGCCTCGCCGAACACTCAGCGCGCTACGACCGGTTCGCGCGTGCGCTCAACGAGGCCGGCTACGCCGTCCGCGCCACCGACCACCGCGGGCACGGCGCGTCGATCACGGGCACCCCCGGCGACTTCGGTGCGGCCGGGTTCGAGGCGCTGATCGCCGACGTGGCGGCGTACGGCGCGAGCCTGCGCGGCGACCGGCCGCTGTTCCTGTTCGCGCACTCGATGGGCTCGTTCGCCGCCCAGTCGGTGATCCTCGACCACTCCGAGCAGTACGCCGGGGTGGTGCTCTCCGGCAGCACGGCACTCGACCTGCTGGCCGCCGGCATGGCGCAGTCCGAGGGGCCGGCGGGGCTCGAGGCCTTCAACGTGGGGTTCGAGCACCGCACCGGCTACGAGTGGCTCTCGCGCGACGAGGCCGAGGTCGACCGCTACGTCGCCGACCCGTGGTGCGGCTTCGACCTGCCGGAGGAGACGGTGCCGGCTCTCTTCGGCGGCGCGGGGACGCTGGCGGACCCGGCCGTGCTGTCCCGCATCCGCTCCGACCTGCCCCTGCTGATCGCCTCGGGCTCCGACGACCCGCTGGCCGGAGGCGGACAGCTCGTGGAGGTGCTGGGCGGGCGCTACCGCGACGCGGGGCTGACCGACGTGACGGTGAAGGTCTACGACGGCGCCCGCCACGAGATCCTCAACGAGCTCAACCGCGACGAGGTCACCGCCGACGTCGTGTCCTGGCTGGACGCGCACGCGGGCTGAGCGGCCGGCGGACCGTCACCGACCTCAGTCGGGCGCCCAGCAGTAGCCGAAGTGCTGGCCGCGCGCCCACTGCTCGCGGGTCGGCCACTCCCAGCCGTAGCGGAACTTGAGCGGGTCCTCGGCGTCGGCGCGGACCCGGTCGCGGCAGGTCTCGTCGCCGGCGGAGCGGACCGCGGCGGTGCCGGGGTAGCGCTTGCCACCGCGCAACGCGATCGTGCTGACGGCACGCCAGCTGTGCGAGCGGGCGCAGATCACCCGCTCGAAGTCCTGGTCGCCCGGCGCGGCGGTGCCGCACAGGCCGTACGACGCACCCGCGTGCCGGTCGAGCACGCCCCGCAGCTTGCCCGGCGCGGGCAGCGGGAACAGCGTGTCCTGCCCGGCGAGCGCGACCAGGTCGCAGCGGAACCGGTCCGCGCCGAGGTCGGACTCCTCGAGGGTCGGCGCGAACCAGACCACCCGGAGCCGGCTCAGGTCGCGGTCCTCGCGTGTCCCGCCGACGTAACGGGCCAGCTGGCGCGGACAGGTCGTGGCGAGCTGGTGCAGCACCCGGTCGGAGTCGACGGCGAGCGCGTGGCCGTCGACCACGGTGTCGAGCCGCCCGACGTGGATGGTCTGGGCGTCGTGGCGCTGCGAGCACGGCACCGGGTCCTTCGCGTTGGACGGCTCGGTGAGCTCGGCGAAGTCCAGCCGGTAGCAGGCGCCGTCGCGCGGCGGGGTGGGCGGCTCGGGGGCGGTGCCGGCCGACCGGGCGTCCGCGTCCGTGCCGCTGCTCTGACCGTCGGAGGCCGAGGCCGGCGAACCGGCGTCGACGGTCGGGCTCGGTGCCGTGTCGTCCCCGCCGCCCGTCGTACAGCCGGCGAGGAGCAGGGCCGCTGCCGCACCGGCTGCCGCTGCGCGCGCCACCGCTCCCGCGAGGCCGCCCGCGCTCACTGGTCCGTCCTGGCCCAACAGATCGAGCGGCGGTTGCCGGCCTTCCACTCCGCCTCGTGGAACCAGGTGAAGCCGTAGTCGTACTTCACCGGGTAGTTCAGCCAGGCTCCCACCGAGTCGGAGCAGAAGTCGCGGGTGCGGACCGCCACCACCCGGTCACCGGGGTAGTCGTCGCCGGCCTTGCCGAGCACGATCGTGGTGACCGCGCGCCAGTTGTGCGGCTTGCTGCACGGGATCTTCTCGGAGTCGGTGACCGTCGGGCCGTTGACGCAGACCGTCCAGCGGTCGTCGGGGATGCCGAGCAGGATCCCCTTGACGGTCTCGGGCAGCGTCACGAGCTCGGTCGACTCCTCGCCGCCGCCGACCACGTCGCAGCGCCACCAGCGGGCGCCCTTGTCCCAGGCCTCCTGGCTGGGCCGGAACCACGCCCAGGTGACGGTGGCGCGCATGACCGAGCTCTCGTTGCCGCCGAGGAACTTCTGGAACTTCTTCTCACAGGTGTCGAAGACGTAGGAGCCGAGTGCCGGGTCGTCGATGCCGTCGCGGGTCACCTCGGCGGGGAACTCGCCGACCGCGAACGTCTCGGCGGTGTGCTTCTCGGTGCAGTCGGCCACCGGGGAGTCGTTGCTGGTGGCCTGGATGTCGGCGGGGGTGAGCAGGCGGCAGGCCCCTCGCTCGGGCGGGTCGACGGAGACCTCGTCGGGCTCGGCGCCGCCGGACGTGCACGCGCCGAGGGCGAGCAGCACGACGAGGCTGAGCAGGCGGGGGAGCACGGGCACAGGGTACGACGGGCCCGCAGCCGGGCTGGGCGGCGGGCATAGGCTCGTGGCATGGCCGGCTTCGACCGCAAACGCGCGTACTTCTGGCTGATGGGCATCTGCATCGTGCTGATCCTGCTGGCCTGGAACCTCGTCCGGTTCTGGTCGGTGACCGCGGCGGTCGTGATGAGCATCGTCGCCGCGGTGATCCCGCCGGTCGCGGCCGTGGTCGGCAACTACGGCGCGCTCCGCGACTCGGAGCCGGGTGACTACGAGCGTCCGGCCGACGACGACCGCTAGCTCAGCCGACCAGCAGCGCGGCCAGGGTGGCCCCGAGCTCGTAGGCGGCCGCCGCGTCCTCCTCGGTGACCTCGCCCATCACCTCGAGCACCGCGGCGGCCTGGCGCCACTGCAGCGCGCCGACGATCGACTGGACGGACCGGACCGCGCCGGCCGTGTCGTAGCGGCCGTGCACGTAGAGACCGAACGGCCGTCCCCGCGTGGTGGCCTGGTCCGAGGACCCACCGGCCGAGCCGTCGTCGGAGAGCGCGCCCCCGACCGCCAGGAACGTGGAGTCGAAGAAGTGCTTGAGCGCCCCGCTCATGTAGCCGAAGTTGGCCGGGGTGCCGAGCAGGTAGCCGTCGGCGGCCAGCACGTCCTCGGCGGTCGCCTCCAGCGCGGGGCGTACGACGACCTCCACGCCCTCGATCGCCTCGTCGCCGGTGCCCGCCAGCACCGCCTCGGTCAGCCGGCCGACGCCGCGGGTGGGCGAGTGGTGCACGACGAGCAGGGTGGCCATCGGCCCAGGCTAGGTCCCACCCCGATTCGTCCGCGGCCGGCCCGCCTGGCCCAGGCTCGGTTTCGCGGACGAATCGGGGTGTCCGAGGGCCGCCGCGGCGCGCAGGATCGCCTCGACGGAGCGGTCCACGTCGGCGTCGGTGGTGGACCAGTTCGAGACCGAGATGCGCATCAGCCGCCGGCCGCGCCACGTCGTACCGCCGAGCCAGCAGGTGCCGTCGCGTTGGACCGCCGCGACCACCGCGTCGGTGCGCTCGTCGTCGCCGAAGCCGACCAGGACCTGGTTGAGCACGACGTCGTTGACGACCTCCGCGCCACCTGTGGCGAGCCCGTCCGCGAACCGGCGGGCCAGCCGGCAGGGGCGCTCGACGAGGTCGGCGACGCCGGTGCGGCCCAGCTCGCGGAGGCCGGCCCAGGCGGCGAACCCGCGCGCCCGGCGCGACGACGACAAGGTGAGGTCGGCGAGCGACGGTGCCGCCTGGGTGCCGGAGCCGACGAGGTAGGCGGCCGTGTAGGAGACGGCCGCGGCGTGGACGTCGGGGTGCACGCAGAACGCGAACCCGCTGTCGTAGGGCAGGTTCAGCCACTTGTGCCCGTCGCAGCCCCAGGAGTCCGCGAGCTCGACGCCCCCGACCAGGTGCCGGGTGGCGGGGCTGGCCGCCGCCCACAGTCCGAACGCGCCGTCGACGTGGATCCAGGCACCGTGGTCGCGGGCGATGCCGCAGCAGGCGACCAGGTCGTCGCAGGCGCCGGTGTTCACGTTGCCGGCCTGCAGTACGACGATCGTCGGCCCGGCCGGTTCGCGGCGCAGGACGCGCTCGAGGTCGGCGGGGTCGATGGCGCCGTTGGCGTCCGCGGCGACGGGCTCGACGCAGCGGGTGCCGAAGCCGAGCAGCCGCAGCGCGCGGTCCACCGTGGCGTGACGCTCCTCCGAGGCGATCACCCGCACCGCCGGTGCGCCGGCCAGGCCGTCACGCTCGACGTCCCAGCCGGCCTTGGACAGGACGTGGTGCCGGGCCGCGGCGAGACCAACGTTGTTGGCCTCCTGCCCGCCGGTGACGAACCCGGCCGAGGCGGTGGACGGGATGCCGAGCAGGTCCTTCAGCCAGCCGCCGGCCACCTCCTCGGCAGCGGCGGCGGCCGGGGACAGCACCGGGTTGAAGGCGACCTGGTCCCAGCCGACCGCCAGCACGTCCGCGGCGGTCGCGGCCGGCAGGCTGCCGCCGATCACGAAGCCGAAGAAGCGGGGTCCGGCGGTCGCCATCAGCCCGGGGTCCGCGGCGGTGGCCAGCAGGTCGACCACGTCGGCCGGCGGGGTGGGGTCGTCAGGCAGCGGGCCGCCGAGCGCCTCCGCCAGGGAGGTGGCGTCCGCCGTCGGGGTCACGCGCCGCTCCGGCAGGGAGGCCCGGTAGTCGGTCACTCGTCGGGCCACCTGCTGCATCAGCGCGCCGAAGTCGTCCACGGCACGACACGCTACGCCCGGCCGCCCGCCCCACCCCGATTCGTCTGCGGTCGCGCCGCGTGAATCACCCCATAGACCGCAGACGAATCGGGGTGTTAGGGCTGGGGGAGGCGCATCGAGAGGTGGCGGTCGACGACCACGGTGCCGAGCAGCTCGTTGACCGCGAGCATGTGGTGGTTCTCGCTGGAGTTCCACGTCTCGGTGGCGCGCACCTCGGGTCGCTCCTCGGCGATCCAGCGCAGCATCTCGATCTTCAGCCGCAGGCCGAGCCGGTGGCCCCGGTGCGCGCCGACGACCGAGGTGTCCTCCTGGTGGCCGATCGCCGGGTCGAACTCGTCGACGCACAGCACGCTGTGGCCGGCCCACGTGCCGGTGGCGCGGTGGCGGGCCATCACCCGGTAGACGGTCTGCCGGCGGGCCGCCATCGCGGCGTCGTAGCCGCGGACCCGGTCGGCGTCCCAGACGTCCGGCTCGGCGTCGGGGTCGGTCATCGGCGCGTCGTTGATCGCGGCGAAGAGGGCGACGACGTCGTCGACCTGCTCCTCGGGGGTGGTCCCGACGATGCGGACGACCTCGTAGTCGGTCGAGGCCGCCGCGGCTTCGTCGTACAACCGGTCCCAGCGGGCGGTCTCGGCGCCGTGCAGGTCGAGGTGGCTGATCGCGTAGGTGTGGATGGTCTCGAAGCCGAGCGCGGTCATCGCGGTCTCGCCCTCGGTGCCCTGCATCGTGCCGCTGTAGATCTTCGTGCGGCCGGCCTCCGCGGCGTCGGCGCGGACCCGGTCGAGCAGGGCGCGGCCGATGCCCCGGCGCCGGTGGTCCGGGTGCACCCCACCGCTGACCCCGGCGATGTCGACGTTCTCCCGCCACGGGAAGGACGCCGAGGCCATGCCGAGCAGCTGCCCGTCCTCGTCGCGGGCCGTCCACACGCCGCCGGCGGGGGTGCCGTCCGAGCCGTGCTGGTAGAGCTTGAGCCGGGTCGGACCGGAGGGCGTGGTGGCGCGGACCCCGTCGGCCTTGGCGATGGCGGCGCCGACGTGCGCCATCTCCTCGGCGGTGTCGAGGTCGAGGTCGAGGGGGTCGATGCGATCGATGCGGATGTTCACGCAGGCCATTAAACCGGCGCTGTCGTCTCATTTTCCGACCCGCCCGGCTCGCACCGGGTGCCCGGCCGGTCTATCCTGGACCGGTCATGAGCGCGCGCAACCTCCTCCTTGGGTGCCGCAGCGAGGTCCTCTAGGCCGGACCCCTCGCTGCGGGAGCTCGTCGTGCCGGCCGCACGCAAGCACCACTCCCGAGAAGCGCGAGGACCCCCATGACGAACCACCACGGACACCACAACCAGCAGAAGCCCAGCGGCATGCCCTACCAGCGCTACCGCTCCTTCCCGCCGATCGACCTCCCGGACCGCACCTGGCCGTCCCGCACGGTCGACCACACGCCGCGCTGGCTGTCCACCGACCTGCGCGACGGCAACCAGGCGCTGATCGACCCGATGAGCCCGGCCCGCAAGATGACGATGTTCGAGCTCCTGGTCGGCATGGGCTACAAGGAGATCGAGGTCGGCTTCCCGAGCGCGAGCCAGACCGACTTCGACTTCGTCCGCCAGCTCGTCGAGGGCGACAAGATCCCCGACGACGTGACGATCTCGGTGCTGACCCAGGCCCGCGAGGACCTGATCGAGCGGACCGTGCAGTCGATCGTCGGCACCGACCGGGCGACGGTGCACCTCTACAACGCGACCGCGCCGCTGTTCCGCCGCGTGGTGTTCGGCGTCGAGAAGGACGAGTGCCGCGCGATCGCCGTACGCGGGACCGAACTGGTGATGAAGTACGCCGAGGAGCTGCTGGGCGACACGGACTTCGGCTACCAGTACTCGCCGGAGATCTTCACCGGCACCGAGCTCGACTTCGCCGTCGACGTCTGCGAGGCCGTCTCCGACGTCTGGCAGCCCGGACCGGACCGCGAGATCATCCTCAACCTGCCGGCGACCGTGGAGATGTCCACGCCCAACGTCTACGCCGACCAGATCGAGTACTTCTCCCGCGCGCTGACCCGTCGCGAGCACAGCGTGATCTCGCTGCACCCGCACAACGACCGGGGTACGGCGGTCGCGGCGACCGAGCTCGCGATGATGGCCGGCGCCGACCGGGTCGAGGGCTGCCTGTTCGGCCACGGCGAGCGGACCGGCAACGTGTGCCTGGTGACGCTGGGCATGAACCTGTTCAGCCAGGGCATCGACCCGCAGATCGACTTCTCCGACATCGACGAGGTCCGCCGCACGGTCGAGTACTGCACCCAGCTGCCGGTGCACCCGCGCCACCCCTACGCCGGCGACCTGGTCTACACGGCGTTCTCCGGCTCGCACCAGGACGCGATCAAGAAGGGCCTGGAGTCGCTCGACAAGGCCGCCGCCGAGGCCGGCAAGCCGGTCGGGGAGATGCCGTGGGAGGCGCCCTACCTGCCGATCGACCCCAAGGACGTCGGCCGCTCCTACGAGGCGGTCATCCGGGTCAACAGCCAGTCCGGCAAGGGCGGCGTGGCCTACATCCTCAAGGCCGACCACAAGCTCGAGCTGCCGCGCCGGCTGCAGATCGAGTTCAGCCGGGTCGTCCAGCAGCACACCGACGACTCCGGCAAGGAGATGTCGCCCGACGACATCTGGACGGCCTTCCGCTCCGAGTACCTCGACCGGGAGGAGCCGCTGAAGCTCAACAGCGTGCACACCTCGTCGGCGTCGGGGGAGAAGGACGCGCTCAACGTCAACGTGTACGTCGATGGCAAGCTGCGGTCGCTCGAGGGCACCGGCAACGGGCCGATCGCGGCGTTCGTGGGCGCGCTCAACCAGCTGACCGAGGACGAGCAGGCCAAGGGCAACCCGATGTTCGACGAGCGCGGCGACATCCGGGTGCTCGACTACCACGAGCACGCGCTGTCCTCCGGCGGCGACGCGATCGCGGCGGCCTACGTCGAGTGCGCGGTCCGCGACCAGATCCTGTGGGGGGTCGGCCTGGACGCCAACATCGTCACCGCGTCGCTCAAGGCGGTCATCTCCGCGGTCAACCGCGCCTGACCCAACCCCGATTCGTCTGCGGTCTAGGGGGTGATTCGCGGAGGAGAACCGCAGACGAATCGGGGTGGGACGGCGGGTGGCAGGATGACCGGCATGGATCCGGCTGACTTCCTCGCGCTCGACGACCAGCTCACCGACGAGGAGCGCGCCGTGCGCGACACGGTGCGCGACTTCGCGCAGAGCGAGCTCGCCCCGCACATCGCGGAGTGGTACGACGCGGGCACGCTCCCCGAGGACCTGTCGCACCGGTTCGCCAAGCTCGGGCTGTTCGGGATGCACCTGCAGGGCTACGGCTGCGCCGGCACGAGCGCGACCGCCTACGGGGTGGCCTGCCGCGAGCTCGAGGCGGTCGACACCGGGCTGCGCAGCTACGTGTCCGTGCAGGGGTCGCTGGCGATGTACGCGATCCACCGGTGGGGCAGCGAGGACCACAAGAACGAGTGGCTGCCGCAGATGGCGGCCGGCGAGGCGATCGGCTGCTTCGGCCTGACCGAGCCGGACGCGGGGAGCGACCCGGGGTCGATGCGCACCCGTGCCCGCCGCGACGGCGACGACTGGGTGCTGACCGGCAGCAAGATGTGGATCACCAACGGCACGCTCGCCGACGTGGCGGTGGTGTGGGCGCAGACCGACGAGGGGATCCGCGGCTTCGTCGTACCCACCGACACGCAGGGCTTCACCGCCAACAAGATCACCCGCAAGCTGTCGATGCGCGCCTCGGTCACCGCGGAGCTGTCCTTCGACGGGCTGCGCCTGCCCGGCGACGCGGCCTTCCCCGAGGTCCGCGGTCTCAAGGGACCGCTGTCGGTGCTCAACGAGGCGCGCTTCGGGATCATCTGGGGCGCCGTGGGCGCCGCGCGGTCCTGCTACCTCGAGGCGCTCGACTACACGATGGAGCGCAGCCAGTTCGGCCGCCCGATCGCCGGCTTCCAGCTCAGCCAGCGCAAGCTCGCCGAGATGCTCGTCGCGGTGAACCAGGCCTCGATGACCGCGATCCAGCTCGGGCGGCTCAAGGACGCCGGCTCGCTGCAGCCCGCCCAGGTCAGCTTCGGCAAGTACGCCAACGTCCGCGCGGCGATCGAGGTGGCGCGGACCGCCCGCACCATGCTCGGCGGCGCCGGCATCACCCTCGACCACACGGTGATGCGGCACATGAACAACCTCGAGACCGTGCTCACCTACGAGGGCACCGAGGAGATGCACCTGCTCAGCATGGGCCAGGCGCTCACCGGGATCAGCGCGTTCCGCTGACCGACGCCGAGCACCGCTGACTGCCGACTCCCAGGAGCGCCATCCCATGACCGAGGTCGCCTCGATCGTCCTGTGCGCCGGCGAGGGCCGCCGGCTGCGCCCGATCACCGAGCTGCTCCCCAAGGCGCTGTGCCCGGTCGCGAACGTCTCGCTGGCCCGCTGGGCGCTCGACTCGCCCGTCGCGGCGGGCCTGCGGCGCGCCGTCAACGCCCACCACCACGCCGACCAGGTGGTCGCCCACGTCGCCGGGCTCGACGTGCACGCCAACGTGGAGCAGCCCGAGGCGCTGGGCACGGCCGGTGCCGTCGCCGCGCTCGCGCCCTGGCTCGACGGTGCGCACGCGCTGGTGCACAACGCCGACGCCTGGGTGCCCGAGCCGCCGGACGACTTCGTGACCGGCTGGGACGGGGAGCGCCCCCGCCTGCTGGTACGACGCACAGCGGGGCCGGCCGACTTCGGGCCGTTCCGCTTCGTGGGGATCAGCCTGCTGCCGGCCGCGGACGTCGCACGGCTTCGGCCCGAACCGTCCGGGCTCTACGAGGTGGTCTGGGGAGCCGCCTGGGAGCGCGGCGCGCTGGAGCTCGTCGAGCACCACGGCACGGCCTTCGACGTCGGCACGCCCGAGCGGCTGCTCGCCGCGAACCTGGTGGCCGGGGGAGGGTGCTCGTTCGTCCACCCGACCGCCGACGTCCGCGCGCCCCTGCACGCGAGCGTGGCGCTGCCCGGCGCGGTCGTGCCGGAGGGCGTGGCCATCGACCACTGCGTGCTCGGGCCCGGCGAGCTGCGGATCCAGTGCGACGCCGAGGTGGTCGCCCGCGAGATGACCGAGGGTCGGGGCGACGAGCAACCCGGAGGCTAGCTCGGCAGCACCATCCGCTCCACGACGTGGGCGGACCCCTCGCGCAGCGGCCGGGTCTCGCCGGTCCCGACGAAGCCGCACCGTTCGTAGAGCCGCCGCGCGCCGGCGTTCCCTGTCTCCACGTCGAGGTGCACGCGCAGCCCGCGCCCCGCGGCCCACTCGACGAGGAAACCGACGACGGCCTCCCCGACCCCGCGACCTCGCCAAGCCGGGTCGGTCCACATCGCCACGATGTGCAGCCAGCCCGGCAGGTCGCTGAAGCCACCGCCCATGCCGACCGGCCGGTCCCCGGCCCACGCCAGCACGGCCGGCCCCCGGGCCTGGACCTCGAGGCCCGGGCCGGGCGCGGCGCCGCGGGCCCGATCGCGCCAGTCGTCGTCGGTGAACGCGGCCTCGCGCGCATAGGTCGAGCCGAAGGCGTCGGGTGAGTCCTGCAGGGAGCGCAGCCGCAGGTCGCGCCACGCCTGCCAGTCCTCGACCGTGGTCAGCCGCACCGTCAGCCCGGTGACGGTCCGCTCCGCGCCGCTCATGACGCCTCCGCGATGCAGGCCGTGCCGACCCGGACGAAGCCGACCCGCTCGTAGATCCGGGCCACGGCGTCGTCCTGGGCGGACAGGAAGATCGTCTCCAGGCCTCGGTCGCGCGCGTCCCCGGTCAGCAGCGAGGTCACGGCCTCGCCGACCCCCTGACGGCGGGCCCGCGGCAGCACGGCGATCCCGGCCAGCTCGGTGGTCCGGCCCCGAGGGGCGTGGGAACCCCCGCCGACGACCTGCCCCTGCGCGTCGTACGCCGCAGCCGTCACCACCAGCCCCTGCCGGATCAGCCGCGTGCGCCGCACCGTGTCCTTGGGCTCGAAGTCGTCGCGGCCGGCGAACGCGGCGGAGACCGCGCCGAGCGTCGCGCCGAGGTCGGCGTCGTCCGGGTCGAGGACCCGCACGCGTCCGTCCGGCTCGCGCCCGCGGTACGCCTCCGCGTCGCGCAGCACCAACAGCGGCGACTCCTGCACGGTCATCCCCGGCACCCCGCGGGCGGCGGCCAGCAGCGACGGCGTCGTCTCGTGGACCCACTCGATCGCCCGGGGCAGACCGAGCTCCTCCTGGCGCGCCAGCACCGGCCCCAGGTCCTCGCTCGTGACCGGCCGGGCCAGCCCGAGCCGGGGCCGGGCGTAGTAGGGGTAGCCGTCCGGGTCGGTCGGCACGAACAGCGTGAAGGGGCCGATCTCCTCGGTGCGGGCCGACGGGCGCGGCGCCGCGTCGTAGTAGGTCTCGAGCTCGGCGAGCAGCGGGTCGGTCGACAGTGGGTCGGTGAGCAACGGTTCGGAGGGCACCCGCGGAGCATTCCAGCCGTGGACACCGAGCGCACGTGGTTTAC